>JAZKEU010000001.1 GCA_040386775.1 Bdellovibrionota bacterium
AAAAAGCCAATTACAAATGCCAATACCCAGGATGCACTCAAAACCATTTCTTACAAATTGATCATATAAAATCTGTAAGCAAGAATGGCAGTAATCAAACCGATAACCTTCAGGTATTATGCCAAGCTCACAATAAATTCAAATATCAGAGACATGGCTAAGCATAATGCAATTGAGCTTACGATAAGAAGATTAATAGGTTAAAATTTGAGTGGCGCCTAACTCTCGTAAGTTTCTTTAAGTACCAAAGCGCCAGCCTATGGAGAGGCCCAATGACATTTGGTCGTCGAATTGGCTGCTGAGATATTTTCGGATTCTTAAATCGTAGGAGACGGGGCGTTCGAAAAGGGTCGATTCGTATTGGATACCTAGGATAGCCGAATATATTGAATCGAATTCTGATTTATCAAAATTTGTCGTGCTTGAAGTTAACCTTTGCCTAACTCTCCATGGATACATAGAGCCTAAACTTGCAGAGGCCCAGAAATCTCCGGCAATGTGTCTGCGATAACCAAGATCAAATGAAATGGCTTCCAATGTGTATTTATCTACATATAACTCTGTTTCTTTACGGAAATTGTGTATTCCTAGGGTAACCTCTGCTAGCAAACTACTCTTGGAACTGAGATCTCCCAAGGCTTGCGCGAGCACAGCAAAGCTTTGACTTCGATCCAACTTAGATTGACTATCGTTGTTATGAAATAAGTTCTCTTGGAAATTGGCGTTGGCGAGAAATCCTGCAAGATATGTGATTCGACCGTCCTCAGGAGTGTAAGAAGCAACAATCTTATCCATGGGATAAAAACTTAAAAGTGTTATTATGAGTGTAGACTTAAAATTTAGCTTAAAATTTTTGAATAACTTCATAGTTCGCTTTATCTGTACATTCGTGTTCATAGTTTATGTGCCTTCAGTACTTTATGCACAAAGTGAATCAGTAGCGCAACCAAATAAGGACAAGCCAGCAAAAGTTGACGAAATCGAAAACCCCTCACCATTTACAAGAGAGTTGATCCGAGCTAATAAAGCCGCGGCAGAAGAAATCGATAAAGCCGCTGATATTATTGACAAGAATGTTTCTCCTAAAATGGCCGGCGCGGTTGGAAAAAACGAAACCCAAGTCTATGTTATCTTAGGAGGAGACTTTGCCGATAATGGCGATATTGAATCCAACTTTCGCTATGGCGTTCAATTGCATTTACCTCGCTTTGAAAGATACTGGAAAGTAAAATTTGCCAACCAAGATGAAAAAAGAGATCGTGGTCAGAGCTCGGTGACAAGGCAGCAGAGAACTAGAAATACAAACGATGATGTTTTCTTGGGCGTGAGCTTTATGAAAAATTGGGATCGTGTTGAAGTCCAATATAAACCTCAAATTGCAATCAGTGATGGAATCGGGCTAGATCATTCGATAGAGGCTGATACAGAGTATGAATTTGGAAGATTTAATTTTGAGCCTAGTCTCGAATTCTTTGCCAATCACGATGATGGTGCGGGGTCCTCGATTTCATTAAAGTTTGTCTATTGGTTGTATAAAAAAATGATTTCATTTGAGCAGGGGAACGACGCCAGATTTCTTTATCTACGAAATATTTTAGCGGAAAACCATTCTGCAGGATTCGCTTATACTCCCAATGATAGATTTAGTGTCTCCACTCATTATTTTAGAAGCTTTGGAAATGACATTGCCGGTTACATGCTTTCGGCCTACGGGGGATACATTACTATTAATTCTGTGATTTACAAAAAAGTTCTTTCTATGGAAGTTAAGCCTTATGTTGTTTTTGAACGAGAAGAAAATTTTAAGCAAATCAACGGTGCCTTGATTAACTTTCGCTTAAATTTTTAATGGTTCTAAGGTAGATCTCAGTTTGTATTGAGCAAAAGAATGACTCATAAACCGAAAGTCATTTGCAGACTGAAAAATAAACCTTGAATGTTAGTATTGTTAGAAGACATCACAGAATATCTCCCTGCGGCCTTGAAGAGTTTGTTGAACATTTTGAAATCATATTCTGTTCCAAAGCCTAAACCAGAAATGGAGTAAACTGATTTGGATCCATTTAAGAAAACTTGATCGATGCCAAGCCCTACCTTCAAAGAGTTCTTTTTATTAGTGCTTTCCATGACGATTGGCGCTCCATCGAGAGATATAATTTTATTAAAGCTACAGCAATCTCCAGTCAATGTGTAATAAAAATATCCTCCAAGAGTAGTGAAGCTAGAAGATGTGCTGGCATTTATGGCCGATGTGATAAACATCTCAATACTATACTTATTGACAAAGTAATGAGTAAAATCAACGCGGATTGCGCTGCCTGTGATGGATCCACTTTCCAAACTGAACTGCGCATACTCTAAGCCTGCAGATAAATAGTTTCTACTCTCTTTAATTTCAGTCACAACGTCGACTGCAAATGCCGGCGATGCAAAGAACCATAGCATGAGAGCAATATTAAGCAGCTTCACTTTTTAATCCTTCATCGACTAGGAGTTGGTAGACGTCATTGTGGCGATTAGGATTTGATTTTTCTTTATAAACCAATAACAGTTTTAATTTCTTTTCTGGTAAGTGAGCTTCTAATGCTTTTAAAATTTCCTCTGGCCCAACCCATGCCGCGGCAAGAGATCTTGTGTCGAATTGTGAAAGTACAGATTTGATTTCTTCTGGCGACTTGAGAGCTAACCAGGCCAGAGTCTTTACGTGTTTGCGTAAATTGTCCGGAACCATTTGCGGGTTATTGAATATTGCAGCTTCATCAGTCAATGACAATTCTCCCCAAGTCGGAGTGGCGCTGAAGGTTCTTAGAGTGCTCTTGGTTTTTGCAGTGAATTCAGATACAGACGGTTTTGCTTGGATTGCTTTTAATTTTTCATCAAAACCCAGCTTCATGTTCTCTTTTCTCATCGGACTGATAGCATGCCATAATCCGATGTCTTTTTTTACTGATTCACTAAGATCTTTTTGTGAAATTTGCGCAAGAGAACAAGGTTCCATATAATAAGGATGCTCGTGATAGGACATAGGCCTTGCTGCTGTTGTGACAAAGAAAAGAGAGTATTCCTTCAAGAAGGGGAGTTCTGATGTGATCTCTTTCTTTTGTTCGGTAGAGATGTTTTTCCATAACCAATTCGCATAGCCGTCCTGCTCGGTCCAATAGCAATCTGCAAAAATTTCTTTTAAAGAATTTGTGCTGAGCGTATCCAATATAGAATCTTGATTCTTTGATGAAGACGGCACAAAATTTTGATTTTGCGGCATCGAAGGAGTAAATGCAGGAGAAGTTCTTGGAGCAGGTGTGTTTCCACTTCCTTCCGCAAGTGCACCGGCTAAAACTTTGATTTGTTCTTTTAATTCGGATGATCTTTTCTTGCTGAAAGAATTTGATAAATAGAATGTACAACCAAACCCTAAAGCAAAGATTGCGAAAATAAGTTTTGCAAATGTCCAAATTGTTTTATCTGCAACTTCAAATAAATCTTTCACTTCAATAGACTTAGAAAGTTTAACAAGTTTTTGGTCTACTTTGCTAAAATGGATGAATACATTTTTCTTATTCTCCACAGGAACTGCTTTATAAAGCGCATCTTGTGCGCCTGGTGGGATAGTCTCTAAAGAGCTATAAATATCCACATTGATTTTTTTGATATCATTCAATTGGATTTTTTCTGGAGATATTTTTTCTCCATCCGAAAAATTTGTACCTGGCAGAGTTCCTTGAAAGCTGTCAAATTCGAGCTTTACGACAATCTTTGCTGAATCATCAAACATCTTGAATGTATTTTGTAATCTCTCTTGGAGAGTTTGCTCGAGGTTGAGTTGATCCAGTAAATCCGCTCGACTGATCAGTGGGAGCATCAGTAATGATAGTATTAATAATAGTGTCTTTTTCATAGTGTCTCCTTGTGCGGCTCTATCCTGATAGAGAGAGATCTGGAGTTTCTAATATTTGATGAAGCTGCTTGTATAAATAATTTTTTTTCTGAGAACCCTAGATCTCTTGCTATAATAAGAGCGCTTGATGCTCTTAGGGAAGAGAGCACAAAATTGTCGACCACGATGTTTGTTTTATGTATGTTCATGGGACGGTTGTCCGCGTGACCTTCAAAGTATAGATTAACACTTTCTGAGAATGGATGAATTTTTTCTAAAATTTCCTTTAAGACTGCAATTTGATCTTTGTACATTTCGTGTTGCCCAGCTTTGTACATGTTGTCTGCAAAATTGATAATCAAACTTTCATGATCAGTATCTACGCTCACATTGAACTTGTTTAAAGAGTCCGAAAGACTCGAAGGAAGCCTGTCATCCACTTTGTCATTGATCGCATTGGCTAGGGCACCGCCCGTGCCTTTGGTTTTTCCATCAGCGGTTTGTAAGTCGCTTTTGCCTTTGCTATCAAATTGCTTAGCAAGATTAAAGATGATTTTACTTTTAGAAGCAGGATCTGCCGAGTAAAACAAAATAAAGAAGCTCATGAGCGCCATCAAGAAATCGGCGTAAGAAACGGCCCAAAGGTGAGCGTTCTCGTCCTCATGGAGAGTCGTAGACTCGTCTCGTTCTATTCGCGGTAATCGAATCTTCTTTTTAGCTTGCACGTAATTCGACCTCTTCATTAATGAGTTCTGCCGCTTCATCTTGATTAATCAAAAGTAAAATTTGATAAATACTTTGTAAGTAACGAGTTGAAGCCATGTGCTTCACTTGCAATCTATCAGAGATAGGCATGATGATCGCGTTGGCGATAATCAAACCAAAGAACGTTGCTGTCATCGCCATCGCAAGTCCTGGACCAATTTTGTCTTTTGCTCCATCCAAAGCTTGGAAGAGGGTCACAATACCCATCACAGTACCTGCCATTCCGAGAGAGGGTGGGTATTTGGCTAAGTTTTTTAGGGCTTGAATTGCATCGACTGAGCGTTGCTCAATTTCTTTTTTCTTTTGTGAGATTAAGACTACAAAAAGATCTTGCGCAACACCTTGCGACCAAAGCAATTGCGCGTAAGACACCAGGTCGTCTTTTGAGGTGAAGGTGGCTTCTTTATTTTTAGTCAACGCTTCGATTTCGCTTTTGGTATCTTGCATTGTCAAAGGCTTGGCGCCTAGAGTTTTTAATTCATAGAAAAGATTTTTTAAAACAGCTTGTGGGGTAGCGAAGAATAAAATTCCTATGGTACCACCACCAACGATCAAGACAGAGTGGAGGTTGAAGTAAGTTCCAATAGTGTCTAAACCCATTGAGAATAAAAATACAAAGAATGTTAAGAAAATACCAATTGGTAAACTGCTCATGTGCCGCCTTTAAGCTTTGATAAAAGCTTTTTTGCATTTTCATTAGTTGGGTTGATCACAAGACCTTCTTGTAAATCATTTATGGCGCTTTGTTTGTCGTTCTTGAGGTAGTTGATGCTGGCGCTCATAAACAATATGGAGGAATTGTTTTTGTATTTTTGTTTTAGAATGCTGATTGTTTGAGAAGCCTGGTTGTAGTCACGCTTTTGAATGAATACTTCTGCTCTTCTTAAATTCTCAATGATTTCATCTGTTGATTTTTCAACGTGGGAGTTTATAAGCTCAATTACACCGGTGCTCATACTAGCTTCAGATATGGTGATTTGGGAATCTGAGCTATGAGCAGAGAAGACCAACATCGGAATGTTTTTCTTAGAAATGATAAAGACATTCTCGCCCTTTTGGATCTCGATCTTTTGTCCAGCTTTGAGCATCTCAAAATTTTGTTGATCGTTTTTTTTATATTGTACATCAGTTTCAAAGCTGATTTGTTCAGCCAAGGAAATTGACATGTACCCAAAAATTAAGATTGTTGAAAAGTATTTTAACATCATCTTAATAATTCTCGGTATAGAGTCTTAACATCTTAATAAAACTATTGAATTATCTTAATAAAGAGACAAAAGTCGCATGCGACTTTTGTTTAGTTGATGGGGATTGTAACAGTACGATTGTTTCTGCCGTCTTTAATATAGAGATAATTTGTGTCTCCATAGAGTCCAACTGGATTATCAAATCCACCAAGTTGTTTCGCTGGTCCAGATGATCCGCCTGTACACCATGTAGGAGTGATATTGCCAATACCAGCGGTATTGCAGGCAGCAGGGGCAATGGCTGTCGGTCCAGATCCCAATCCTGAAATATAACCTTTCCACCCTTGGAATGATCCGTCAGTAGCAGAGATACGAACAATTCTGTGATTGTAAGAATCAGCTACATATAAATAAGTATTGTTCGCCCAAATTGCTCTTGGAATATTGAACGAGCCATCTTCTGAACCCGCGCCGGTGGTTAAATTCTGTCCCGCTGTTCCGGAGTTACACCAGCCTTGCAGTGGCTTGTTTGCAGTTTGTCCTACGCAATATCCAGTTAAGCTTAAGTTTGTGAGAACACCAATTCTACCAATGATACCGGCAGGAGCTCCTGAAGTTTTATTGTATCTAGAAATTCTATGAGTCCCTGTATCAGAAACGAAAATGTATGAGCTGTTTGCCGCAATACCACTCGCAGAGTTGATGGACCCATATCCGCTTGATCCGCCACCACCAGTTGCCGCAGTTGTACACCAACCTTGAGCTACGTTGCTAGTGATTGTACAGACAGAGCCTGAAGTGATGTGTCCGATCGCTCCGTCAAAGGCACCTGTTGTCGGATTAACTCTCATCAATCTTGCCGTGTTGTCTGTCACGTACAAGTATGGTGAATCATAGTGAACAACTCTTGGAGCATTGAACATTCCGTTTGTTGTGCCGTTAATGGCCGAACCACCAATACACCAAGTTGGAGCAGGATCGTTGACGTTGGCTCCAGTACAAGAAGCTCCACCATCGGTAGGAACCGTATTGATTTTTCCGATCCAACCTTGATAGAGAGCATCACTGATTCTCACGCGATCCACTCTATGGTTCGAATAATTAGCAATATAAATATAAGTGCTATCTGCTGTAACAGAATATGGATTGTTGTAACCATGAATACCAGAGCCGGCCGAAGTTCTTCCTCCTCCAGTACACCAATCTGGAGTCATACCTGAGGTGAATCCAACGCAACCCGCAGGACCTGTTGGAGCAAAAGTACCAATGATACCAATATAACCCAACATCTGACCAGTTAAGCGATTGAACTTTTTAATTCTAGCAGAAGCAAAATCGGTCTCAAACATGTGAGTGCTGTTCATGGATACACTGTTGTATGCAGTGCTAGTTTCTAAGTTTGCATAGTCGTCAATACCAGCACGCGAAGCCAATACACCTGAAGCAATCGTGCGCGACCATTTTGTAGATTGTGATGTAGCAGTGCCAATCCATCCCGCAGCTGTACCGTCAGCCAAATCAAAAGATTGAATTCTAAAATTGTTGTAATCAGCCACATAAATTTTAGAACCTGAAATTGTCATGCCGTAGGGGCTATAGAAGGCACTGTTCGTATTGCCAACTCGACTTGCTTGACCACCTATGCACCATCCCGGCGTGACCCCGCTCACTGGCGTACTGCTGCAACCGATGTATCCACCTGTAGGTGAGACTGAAACTCTACCAATCCAGCGGAAATTTTGTCCGTCAGAAAGTTGTACGCGCATCAATCTATGATAATCATCAGTGATATAAAGATATGTCCCATCCGTAGTTAAGCCGCGGATTGTTCCGAAACCATTTGTTGTATCTCTAGGGTATGTAATGCCATTTGTTGTCCAATTTGAAGTGTATGTCGAAGCAAGAGTAGCTGGCGATGGTATATTTGTAGGAAGAGTTCTTGTGAGCGCGCTTCCAATGTATCCAGAGAATGCTCCTGAAGTTAAATCGATCCTTACAACTCTCACGTTACCAGAGTCACCCACATACAAGTATGTTCCGTCGGTTGTAAGACCAATCGCATTTTTAAATCCTTCATTTGGCGCGGCAACTTCAACGGGATTAGTAGATAAGTTATATCTGTCGGAAGCCTTCGCTGTTCCTGTCGTACCACTCAAGCACCAGCCCGGAGTACTATCGTTTGTTGCAGGAATCGGGCTGCACGTTGCGAGTTGTCCTGCCCAGTTCTGTGGAGCTGCGTTTGTAAGACCCACCCAACCTGCGGCTGCACCAGTTGAGGCTACAAATCTTTGTAAACGTTGGTTCGCATAATCCATCACATACAAATATCCACCGTAGTGAACAATAGATTGTGGGTTATTGAGCATTCCATCAAGAGTACCAGTTTGTGAGGTTCCACCTACACACCATCCAGGAGCAGCAAGTCCATTCGAAGAAGCACATGGACCCGTTGCTGGAGAAGCTAAGATGCGACCGATCCAACCTCCATACGCACCAGTATCTTTGTTGAATCTTAAAATTCTATGGGATCCTGCTGTGACATAAATGTATGTTGAATCCACGGTAATGTATTTTAAACCTGTTACCAGTGCAGCCGTCACAGTGTTACTACGACCACCTTTGCACCACACAGGAGTTAAATCACCAAGGGTTGGGTTTAAGTTATTGCAAGATGCAGAAGAGTCGTAAGCAGAAATTCCTTCTGTTGAACCTACATGACCAATCCATCCCACAACTTCATTCAATACAACATCATATTTTACTATTCTGTTGTAAGTTGCCTCAACGGCGTAGATATAATTTCCATCGGCAACAACATCTTGTGGATTGTACAAACCATTCGTGTCATCGGCAACCATTTCATTTCCACTACCACTCATAGTGAATTCACCCGCAGAACCAATCCATGAAATTACCGGAACGTTAGTAAGAGTGGTAGATTGAGATGCAATCGTACCGAGTGAAGGAGTCAGAGTTAAGCTCATTGATTGTGGCAGATAAGATTTATAGTAGAAGCTATTGCTTGTCACACTGATACCAAATGGAAGAGTGACTAATGTTGAAGTGCAAGAAGCATCAGTAAACAGAGTTCCTGTGTGTACAGATCCTGATGATGAGAAACTCATATTGAAAGAAGAAAGTGAAGATGTTGTATTTCCAGCAGCATCTTGCAATGTCACAACGTATGGACCATTACAATCGATACTGTTTAGAGGGTTTGCGGGCCCGACAATAGACATTTGATTTGGCGGGCCTTCAGTGACTGTCGCACTCACAGTCATTGCAGAAATTGCTGTTCCATTGGTGACAAGAGTAATTGTTTGCGCAGAGCCTTGAGTAGTGCCCGTGTAGGTTGCAGAATAATTGCCACTACCTAAATTTGAAACGCCACTGATTGTACCGTTACTTACTCCGGCTGTTTTGTTGAACGTTACAGTTAAGCCACTCGTGATGGCGTTATTATTTGCATCACGTAAATTCATCGTTAAATTTACAGTGGAACCAGATTGAACTGTAGAACTTGAAATTGTAAATGTAGAGTTGGTAGGGTCTACTGATCCTGGAACAACTTGGATTGTTCTTGTTAATCCCGCGATCGGAGCTCCATCAGCCAACACGCGCAGAGTTTGCGCTGAACCAGCAGTCGCACCAGTGTATGTATTTGTGAAATTACCATTACCAGCATTGTTCATTGTGCCTAGGGTGCCAGTGGATGATCCGCCAATAGTATCAAATAAAATTGCATATTCACTTGTGATAGGGTTGTTATTCACATCTCTGATCACAGCGCTGATATTTGCAATGGCGCCAGATGCGAGAGTAGCTGGGGCAACAGTCAGCGAAGAATTTGCGAGGTTCGGTGCACCTACTAAAACTTGAACCGTTTGTGTTGTCGCAAAACCAGATCCATTCACTGTGGTTTGCAATGTGTTGGCAGTTCCTGCGGTGATACCGGTGTACGTCGCCGTGTAAACACCATTACCTTGATTTGTAACAGCGCTCAAGTTACCGAAGGATGTACCGCCAACTTTATCAAAGCCCACAACAATTCCTGCGCTGATCGGATTGTTGTTCGCATCTTTAATAGTTGCAGTCAGTGTAATGTCAGAGCCGGAGATTACTGTCGCAGCTGAAACTGTAAATGTAGACAGTAAATTCGCAGGTGCGCCCGGAGTTACGGTGATTGTAGTTGTAGGACCTAGGTTACTACCGTCAACAATCACTCCAATTGTTTGCGCGCTTCCAGAGGCAACGCCTTCATAGTTGATTGCGTATTGACCATTACCTTGATTGGTCACAGAGCTAAAGATACCTGTGCTTGTGCCCCCAGCCTTTGAGAAGGTAACCAAAATTCCAGAACTGATTGGGTTATTGTTGGTATCGCGGATTGTTGCTGTCGCGGTAACAGTAGCTCCAGAGACAACTGTTCCAGAAGTTACGGAGATTGCAGATTGTGTTGAAGAAGGAGCGCCAGGTACAACATTTACAGAAGTCGATGCACCTAGATCAACGCCATTCACGAGAACGGTAAGAGTTTGCGCAGTCCCGGCAACAACACCTGTGTATCTTATATTGTAAACGCCGTTACCTTGATTCGTTACAGTTCCGAAAGTACCTGTGCTTGTTCCTCCGGTTTTTCCAAAAGTCACTGTGATTCCAGAATCAATAGGATTATTGTTTGAGTCTTTAAGAGTTGCAGTAAGAGTCACAAACTGATCAGAAATTACAGTTGGGTTGCTTACAGTTAAATTGGAATTTGCAAGGTAAGCTGCGCCTGGAACAACAGTGATTGTCACCGTGGGAGCAAGGGTTACACCATCAGCAGCAACAGAGAGAACTTGTGCGGTACCAGAAATTAATCCTGTGTATGTCGTTGTGTAAGCGCCGTTACCTGCATTTACCACTGCGCTGAATGAACCTGAACTTGTACCGCCCGCTTTATTGAAAGCCACCAAAATTCCTGATGGAACAGGGTTATTGTTCACATCTTTTAATGTTGCAGTTACGGTTGCTGATGCGCCAGAAGAAATACTAGCTGCGCTAATTGTCAGAGTTGAGTGAGCATTTGAAGGAGCTCCTGGCAACACTTGAACTGTGGTTGAGGGAGTGAGCGGTGTTCCATCCACAGATACAGAAATTGTTTGCGCAGTCCCTGAGGTAATACCCGTATAAGTTGTAGTGTAAACACCATTTCCTTGATTTGTAACTGCGCTGAATGACCCAGTAGATGTTCCCCCCGCTTTGTTGAACGTAATTGTTGAACCAGAAACGATAGGGTTGTTATTACTGTCCTTAATAGTTGCAGTTACAGTTACGGAATTGGCAGAAACCACAGTGCTCGAACTGATATTTATATTAGATAAAGAGTTGCTTGGACTTCCTGTGATAACGGTGATGTCACTGGTATTATTTAAATAGAAAGTCGTATTTGATGTGACTTCTAATGAAACCGGAGTTCCCACAATCACCGGAGTGAATGTGAAAGTGTAAGTGCCATCATTGTTATCTATAACTGGGGTGAAGGTTCCGGTGCTTGTCCCGCTTTGAATTTGAGGAGTAACAGAAAGTCCACCCACAACTTGCGGTGTATCATTTGAATTGTAGGCTTGTGCAGTAATAGTTTGCGAGCTTCCAGAAGCTACAGTCGCAGTTGCTGGAATCATAGAAAATTTTGTTAAACTATTTGTCGTGAACGATCTTGATACAACATTTCCGTCTGGATAGCCTAAGGCATCTACAGCTTTTAATCTTAAAGTGTAAGGAGAATTTGGGACGAGGCCTGTAAGATTATAGGTACTTGTTGATCCACCAATGATTGAACCCAACAATTCGTATTGTCCTGTAATCGTATTCAACTTATATATCTGATAGCCAGTGGCAGCAGTGTTGGGAGACCAATTTAAAGTTACACCCAAACCTGTAATATTAGTAAAGGCATCAAGTCCTGCGAATAGAAGTCTTGAGCCGATAGTGAATACTTCATCGTATGTTCCGTCAGAGCTGGTACCTCTAATTTTAAATTCATAGTTACCTATGACAGATGTAGAAGGCGTCCATTTTAAAATTCCAGTCGCTGTATCAAATGAAATTGCTGAATTGGGTAGTGAAGTGCAGGGTAATGTTTCATCAACGTTATCATCTATTGTTTGGTCATAGTAGCAAGCATAGCTCATGCCGGTATCATTACCTGGAAGTCCTACTTGGATATTATTTATATCAACAATAACTTCTGTAGTTTGAGCTACTGTCTGGTTTGGAATAGAGGTCAGTACTGGAGCACTGCTAGAGCCAAACAAATCATCGATCTGTCCTGAGCTAGAGCCACATCCCGTAAATATTAGAGAAAAAATTGCGACTATTAAAATTTTTGATGCTATGAATATACGTTCCATTCCTGATACATTTCGGGATAAAGTATTAAGTTGTTAAGATAATATTAAGAATATTAAGTCCATAAGACACTTATGAGGGTCTAGCTTAACTGTTCATTAATATTCTAAAACGAAAAAAAGGGGTTAAAATGAATTTCTCATTAAAAAATAAAATAAAAAATAGAACAATAAACACTTTGGTCTTGGTTCTATTTATGGTCGGTGTTTCATCTTGTACAAAAAAACTAGACACAGATGGAAAGAAGGCTAGCTATGCTATAGGCCAACAAATTGGAAAAAATTTGAAACAACAATTTCCAGACTTCGATGCGGATGCACTTGCAGCAGCAATAAAAGACGCACAAAAAGATAAAAACCAAATGACAGATAAAGATATGCAAGATGCCATGATGAAAATGCAAATGGCTGCAATGGAAAAACAAAAAGTGGACGCTGAGAAGAACTCAAAAGCGGCACAAGAATTCCTCGAAAAAAACAAAACAGTTGAAGGAGTGAAAGTAACACCAAGCGGACTTCAATATATCATTGAAAAACCAGGAACGGGAAAGTCTCCAAAAGCTGACGACGCAGTAAAATGTGATTACAAAGGAACTTTGGTTGATGGAACAGTATTTGATTCATCTTACGAAAGAGGCGAGCCTGTGGACTTCCCACTCAAAGGCGTAATTCCAGGTTGGACAGAAGGTCTTCAGTTGTTAAAAGCTGGTGGTAAAATGAAATTATTCGTTCCACCAGAATTGGGTTATGGCAATCAAGGCCGTCCAAAGATCCCACCAGGATCAGTTCTAATTTTCGAAATCGAACTTATCGAAATTCTAAAGAAATAGTTTTCTAAAAAAATGGCTCGCAGCTCTTGCGAGCCATTTTTATTTTTATCTTTAATATGATAACCGATGGCCATATTATTCCAGAAAGATAATTAGTTTTTTTTCTGACCGATCAATTCTTTTACATTTTGAGTTCTAAAGAAAATCACTGTTAAAATGAGAGTGAATAAGAACATCAATGTGGACAGGGCACTGAGCTTGGGAGAAAGTCCTACCTTCATTGCACTGTAGAGTTTGATAGGTAACGTATCGCTGCCAAGTCCGTTGGTATAGAAGGTGATGAGAAAGTCATCAAAGGATATCAAAAAACTCAAGATAAACCCAGTGACAATAGCGGGTTTTAATAAGGGAAGGATAACTTTCCATAGTACGATGAGATCATTGGCTCCAAGGTCTCTCGCCGCGTCTTCAATGGAAATATCTAAACTGCTGAGTCTTGCGCCCACCGTAAGCATAACAAACGAAATTGTAAATGTCACATGGGCGATGATCACAGTAAATAAACTCAAATCCAATTTTAAAATGAAAAACCAAGATAGCAGAGAAAGAGCAAATACCAGCTCTGGAAGAATGAGAGAAACTGTAGAGAAAAATTCTAAATATTCTTTAAGTATTGATTGAGATCTTAGAAGAGCAATGGCTCCCAAAGTTCCAATCACAGAAGCCACAGCTCCTGCCGAGAAAGACACGATCAAGCTTCGAAGGAGTGATTCTATCAACTCGTTATCCTGAAAAATGGCCTCGTACCATTCTAAAGTAAATCCCTCATTATTGAGGAAGGAATTCACCATCATCATACCAATAGGCAGATAGAGTAAGATCAGTGTGAAAGCGAAAATCCATTTCGTGTAGAGAGGTGGTTTTGGTCTAAGAGCTTCACTCACTAGGCACCCTCCTTAAGAAAACTTTTTTAAGTAAAATTGGCATCAAGATTAAAATCAAAATCAAAACCATAGAAAGTGCAGCGCCGAATGGCCAATCTCGTGCTTTTAGAAATTGTTCGGTGATGAGGTTTCCTACGAGCATATTTTTGGCTCCGCCCAAAAGATCAGGAATAACGAACTCCCCTAAGCAAGGAATAAAAACTAAAATAAAACCATTTACGATGGCAACTTTCATATTGGGAAGTAGTACTTTAAATAAAATTCTTGTTGGAGAGGCTCCTAGATCCAGCGCCGCTTCTACAAGAGAAAAGTTGAATTTTTCAAAGGCCGCATAGAGAGGGAAAATCATAAATGGCAAATATGTCGTCACCATACCGTAAAGCACGAGCACTTCGTTTTGTGTGAAGGCAAATTCATCAAAAGGAATACCTAAGGATCTCATTAGACCTTGCACGGGGCCGTCGATTCCCACAAATAATCTAGTAGCATAAATTCTAATGATCAAATTTGTTAGAAACGGAATGGCTAGAGACATAATGAGCGCCGGCCTATATTGGGCCTTCGATGTGGCGATCACCCAAGCAATGGGAAAGCCAATCATCAAACAAAGAAAAGAAGTGAGAAAGGCAAGTTTTAAAGAGGCCGCAAAAATTTTTAAATAAACAAATTGAAAGACTCTCGCGTAATTGTCGATTTGAAAGATATACTGAATGCTTCCGTATTCACTGCGAGATAAAAAACTTACAAATAAAACTATAAAGAGAGGAATGATAAGAAACAGTAAAAACCATATGAATGCAGGATAGACTAATTTTTTCATGTGCCGAAAACCAAAGTTTCCTCAGGGTCAAAACTTAAAAATACAGATTGATAGATTTGAATGTCTTTTAGACCAGAGTCGACCATTACGCGCATGCTGAGCTTGTTGTCGATATCTACGCAGATCTCAGATTGATCTCCTCTGAAGATTTTTTGGGTGACTTGGCCTTTTAATATATTGAAGTTTTTGGTGTTTGGGTCAGATGGATTTGGGATATGAGCGGAAATTTGAATATTTTCTGGACGAATATAAATTAAAGCAGCGGGTGAGTCTGGCTCTCTTAAAAGTTTACCCTTAATTCTGTGCTGCTGAGTCAGTTCAATCGTGGCGTGCTGAGATGTTCTATCGACGATCTTGCCTTTCAACTCACACATTTGGCCGACAAACTGAGCAGTAAATAGGCTCTTCGGATTTTCATAAAGTTCTTCTGGTGTATTTACTTCTTCTAGAACTCCGTGATTCATAACTCCGATACGATCAGACATGATCATGGCTTCTTCTTGGTCATGAGTTACAAAAATAAAGGTGATACCTAATTTTTTTTGCAAAGCTCTTAGCTCGACCTGCATGTACTCTCGCATTTTTTGATCTAAAGCTGAAAGAGGTTCGTCCAATAGAAGAACTTCCGGTTCGTTGACGAGAGCTCTCGCCAGAGCCACGCGCTGCGCCTGTCCGCCTGAAAGAGTTTCAGGATATCTTTGACTGAATTGAGAAAGTCCTACAAGGCTAAGGGATTCTTCCACGCTCTCGCGAATTTCTTTTTGAGATTTTTTCTTAATTTTAAGTCCAAAGGCAACGTTTTCGAAAACGCTCAAATGAGGAAATAGAGCATACTTTTGAAAAACCATATTGAATGGCCTTTCTTGTGGAGTGAGCGTGTCGATGCGCTTACCTCCAAGATGGATTGTTCCTGACGTTGCAGTCTCAAATCCTGCGAGGATTCTCAACAGAGTGGTTTTGCCACAACCGCTTGGCCCTAATAGGGAAAAAAACTCACCCTTTTTGATCTCAAGGTTGATTTCTTGCAAGGCAGTTTGACTTAAAAATTGTTTTCTAATATTTCCCAGCTTTAGGATTGTAGGGCTTAAAACAGTTTCATTAACCATAGGTCACGTAAAATAAAGAGGAATGAGTAAAATGTCGACACTAAAAAATTATTTTTTACACTTTTTTTTGGCAGCAGTTGTAATCGCTACATTTGGATGTACAAAAAAAGAATCCAAAGAGGTCAATTTAGCAATTTGGGGCAGTTACTTGTCTCCAGAACTGGTGGAAAAGTTCACGAAAGAAAATGGAATCAAAATTAACGTTTCAAACTACACTTCCAACGAAGAGCTTTTGGCAAAAGTACAAGCTGGATCGAGCGGAATCGATGTAGCAGTTCCTTCAGACTATATGGTGCAAATCATGATCAAGTTGGATTTGCTTGAGCCCATCGATATGGCAAAGATCACAAACAAAGATCTTTTTGCTCAAGAGTGGATGAATCAATCTTTCGATCCAGGAAATAAATTTTCTTTGCCATATGCTTGGAGCACGGCGGGTATTGCTGTGAACAGAGCGCTCTATAAAGGCGAAATTAAGGACTGGAAAGATGTCCTGGAGAATCCCGAGCTCAAAGGCAAATTCTCTCTCTTGGATGATGTGAGAGAGGTTACAGCCATGGCTCTGAAGTTCAATGGAGCGACAGTAAATTCTGTGGATCCTAAGGAGCTGGAAAAAGCAAAAGCACTTCTCTTAAAAGTAAAACCCAATGTGAAGATGTTTAGATCAGATACTGTAGAAGCTCTAGTGCACAAAGAGATTGCGGTAGCTCATGCTTATTCTTCAGATGCTTTAATGGCCGGATCTAAAGACTCTAATATTGAGTACATCCTTCCCGCAAGTGGTGGAACAAAGGCCATGGACAATCTCGTTGTTTTTAAAAATGCTAAGAACAAAGAAAACGCGTTTAAACTTTTAGACTTTATATCGAGCAAAGATTCAAACCTTGCCTTTGTAGTGAGATCTAGAGGCGGGCCAGTTTTAAAGACAACAAGAGATCTGTTGCCTGCGGACATCAAAAACAACCCATCACTTTTCCCAGATTCAAAAACCCTCTCAAAATTTGAGAGCCTCCAAGATCTAGGAGAAAATACAAAACTCTACGACACCATCTGGACCTCCGTAAAATCCGAATAACCAAAAGTACCCCCTGGTTTTTAACGTCTATACTGCGTTAAAAATGAGTTGATTTGCATTTGATTACTAGCTGCGATCAACTCATTTTCAATAACGCTTTCTATTTGCCATACTCCCTTAGCTTTATTAACTTTTCGTCTTAACCATTCTAGGGGAGGCCTCATGAAACTATTCGCATTTATTACAGCACTTTCAATCTCAGTTACGAGCTTTGCCGGTATCGATATCGGTAAATACGAAGGAACATCACAAAAAGGTGAGCCTTGTAAGTTGGAAGTTCTGAGCTACAGCTATGAAAACGATGTTCATCATCCATTGAACGAGAGGGTCACGATCGTTGAAAATGGTACCGAGTGGATCGTAAGGCATCCGCCCGTCATCAACGAAGAAGAAGGCAAAGTGAGATTCAATCACAATTTCTTTGAAACGGTATCACCAACTCCAACAGGTGCAAAGTTTCTAAAAATGACAATCAATCACGATGCAGAACCACACGCACCAACATCCTACACCTTCATCGAAGACAATTACAAAGATGCGACAAAGTCTGTAAAAGAAGTTTGTAGCGGATTAGTAAAAGTAAAATAATTTTTCAAAGCCAAACCCTCAATTATTTGGTCATTCAAATATTTTAGTGAGCAAATAGAGGAGCGCAAAGAGCAGGGGTTTTGAGAGTTAAAGAGGGCGTCGATCTGACCGCGGTTTTTTTACGAAGTGGTTCCAATTCGCCTGTGTCTGGATTGTATAGAAATAGCCCAAGAAGTCGCGTGGCATTTCGTAGGGCTACGCTATCCTGAACTGGTTCAATAACATTAAAGTCATTATCGCGGGCTCTTTGTTCTGAGATGGGTGCACGGAATGTCCACGTGTGTTTCAAATATTGTTGTAGATAAGGATCCCCTGGAAATTGATATAAAAGCATAGAGCTCATTCTGTAGGAATTTAACTTCACAACTCTTTTAACAATGGGGTATCTGAGTTCTTTGGCTATCCTTTTAACTTCTGCAATTGGCAATTTCCAGGCTTGATCTTTTATAAAGAGTTCCATTGATTGACGATAGATATAATCATGAAGGATATCCAATGCTGTCGGGTCATAGCTAGGGTCACTAGATCGCTCCATCATTCCGTCAGATGCCGGTTGAATGTATTTTAAGCGCGAATCATTTGGAGCTAGCTCTTTCATGATTTGATCGTAATTGTTGTAGTGATTTCTTGCGACACGGAATTCATATTTGATGTCTTCATCGGAAAGGATAGGCGCTTCTGTTTTAAATTGGGCTTCAGTATTGGTTTGAGTGGCAAGTGGCGCTCCATTTTCGGCCCCTCTCGCTCCTGCAGATTTGAGTTTATTTAAAAGCTGTTGGAATAAAAATACTTGTGGATAGGTAAGAGGATCCGAAACAATTTCATAAACCCAGTTGGATTTATCATTAATGGATTCGCTTGTTTGGTTTGTTTCTACCTTGATTTTAATATCTCCAATAAGGGATGATTTAACAGTCAGTGCATCTAAACCTTCTTTGGATTTTGAAGCTTCAATGGTGCCACCTAAAAAGGATTTTGCAATGCCGGCGGCTTCTTCAATGGAGAGATGGGTGTATTCGACTTCAAGTCCAAAACGCTGTTTGCCATCGTAAGAGAAGTATTGAGTTCTAAGAGTTTTAAGAAACGAGGGGGTGCTGTCCGCCCAGAGTTGGACGCTGCAAAGAAAAATAAGTAGAAAGTATTTAAACCCAAAACCCAATTAAATTCCCCACAAAATGTAAAGAATGGTTTTATTCGATCATGTGGAATAGAGTAAATAATTAATGTAAGAGTTGTATAAGTTACCCACATGATTGGTCCTCTTGCCATTTAGTAAAATGGACTCATATTTAAAGCATTCTATTTAAAGCACTAAAGGTGGCCTATGAAACACTATATTATTTTATCCATTTTACTAAATATTTTATTAAATGCAGGAGCAGCCATGAGCCAAGAGTACAAAAAACCATCTGACAATGAACTTAAAAAACTACTTTCACCAACACAATATGAAGTCACGCAGAGATGCAATACCGAGCCTCCTTTCCAAAATGAATATTGGAACCATAAAGAAGAGGGGATTTATGTGGATGTTGCTACAGGAGAACCTCTTTTTAGCTCCACTGATAAGTTTGATTCCGGAACCGGTTGGCCGAGTTTTACCAAACCCATCGATAAAAAGCATGTTCAAGAAAAGAAAGACTCTACTCACGGGATGGTGAGAACCGAGGTTGTTTCGGCCTCGGGAAAATCTCATCTGGGGCACGTCTTTGACGACGGGCCAAAAGGCCAGCCTAGGTACTGTATCAATTCCGCATCTTTAAAATTCGTTCCTAAGAATGAATTAGATAAGAAAGGGTACGGTCAGTACCTAAAATTATTCGATAAAAAGTAAGAAAAACTAGACGCTACCATAGACCAGTTTCATCATATGCCTTTTAGACTAGGATGACTTTCATCCAGAGCTCCCCCTTAATAAATATTCAAGGGGGATTCAAGGATGAAACAATTATCGTTATTATTAGTAGTACTCGCATTTGTAACTAAGGTGAACGCTGCGGAAATTTCTATCAGCGCTTCAAATATCAAAGTTGCTAAAGCAACTAAAACCACACTCAGTAAGAGTATCGTTAATCAAAACATTGCAGGATTTTCAACAATCACGGTAGAAGATTTAGAGAACGATAAGAACATTGGAGCTCCAGCGCTTCCGGTAAAAAGCTTATTGTTACAAGGTACACCAGAGCAAATTCAAGTTGCAGTATCCGTAAAATCTGAGCAAGTACTAGCTAACGTAAAGCCAATTCCTACTCAAGAAGAAGACTGCCGTTGCGCAACTCAAAAAATCAGAAGTTTTCAATACAATGCAAACCTCTATAAGTCACAAGCTCCATACACATTGACATACCTAGGTGCGTTCCGTGGAACACCAATCACTAGATTGGATGTGAATGTTGCTTCTTACGATGCTACAAAAAATCAGGTTGCAGTAAAAACACAAATGAATGTGCAATTCAATGTTCCTGAATACTCATTCCAAGCGGGTGATTATAAAGATTATTTGATCGTTACCACGCAAAACCTAAAAAGCGGTGTAGATCAATTTGTTACTTGGAAAAAATCTCAAGGTTACAATGTTAACGTTGAGGAAGTTTCAGCTCCAACGATTGCTTCTATTTCTGCGTTAGTGAAAAAACATTATGCGGCAGGAGCGGATTTCGCGATCTTTATCGGTGACGAAAAACAAATTCCTATGCATAAAGTAGATACTGATGGTTCAAGCCAAACTCCAACGGACATCAAGTATTTCACTTTAGACGGAGCAAACGATTATATTCCTGACATGTTCTACTCAAGAATCGTAGCTTCATCTGCGGCCCAAGTTGCAACAGAGTTGAACAAATCTTCAGAGTTCGAACAAAAAAGCGCTCAAGATTTAACAGGTCTTAAAAAGATTATCGGTATTGCTTCTAACGAAGGCAGCGGTCCCTCTGACGAACAATACGTAAGATCTATCGAAAAGAATTTTGCATCCGTACTGGGTACAACTTCAACCCACTTCAACCAAGACGATTCAAGCTCAAATCCAACAGAGCTCAATGAAGCTTTCAATGGTGGAGCTTTCTGGCTAACTTATCTTGGTCACGGTAGTGGAACTGACTGGGCAAGTATGGCTAAGTGGTACAATGTTAGTGACGTTCAAAGAATGAAGAATGCTTCTTCAGTAAAACCCATCGTGATCGACGTTGCCTGCATGAATGGTGTGATTGAATCAGGTTATCTCGGATCGACATTGATGGCAGGGTTTGAGAATTCCGATGCTGCTGGTGTTGCGGCTTACTACGGTGGAACAGTGAATATCTCTTGGCATCCACCTGCAGTCATGGCTCAAGGTATTGCTTCAGAACATCTTTCTAAGAAGTTCAAGCACTTGGGTGAAGCATTATTTGCAGGTCAATTGTACTTAGCTGCAAAATGGAACAACAAAGAGCAAGTTATTGATAATTTCGAGTGGTACCATCTACAAGGTGATCCAGGAATGAATATCGAGTTTTAATCGCCATAGTATAGAGTAAAAAGTTCCTGTAAAATTATAGGACACTACTCAAGAACCCTTAAAGCAGGCTATATTGGCCGGATGACTTTAAGGGTTTTTTTATTTTCATTGATGCTTTCATTGATACTTCCTCAATGGTCTTACGCTGCAGATTCCTGTGCGACACTTTTTGAAGCAAAACCCAAAGTCAATTTCGAAGCTCAACTTAAATCTTTAGTTTTTGTAGATGAATTTAAAGCTCTGATCCTAAGAGATGCTTTAAGGCAAAACCCTCACATCCAGCTTAAAGGCGATAAATCCTACATCAATGAGGTTCTCAATCGTTGGAATTTAAAAGATTCCTCTCCTGCGCAAATAGAGAAAATTGCGCAGGCTCTTGTTATTAAGTTGGATGAAAAGAGAACTTTTTTCCAGTGGGTGCGAGAAATAATTCTAAAAGGTGACTACGTTAGAGAAGCAATGAGAGTAAGATCTGAGACCCGCAATCTTACCATAGATATCCTTGATGCAATGGATGTGCGGGGCTATTTCACAAATAAAGACTCTTTAGCCTTTAGAAAAAACCACTATAACAAAATTCAATTGGGAAAATTTGTGGCGGTGAATGGTGCATTGATGTCGGCAATTTACTATTTGACCGGCACATTCGTTCCGGCGTTAATCTATGTTCCAAAGCTTGATATCCTAAGAAATATAGATTTAGACCAAGCCGACCTCACCCTTATTCGGGTTGTAGGTTTTTATAAGGCTTATCCCAAAATCTTGCAAAAATACAAATTGCAGTTACGCTCGCAAATAGCGCTAGAACAAGCGCCGAAAGTGCTTTTCTTAAGTGTGGCGAGTTACATCGGATATAATTATTTGAGTTTTAGAGTAGAAAAAAAAATTGAAGAAGTAAGGTACTCCGTTCCGGCAGAGCAAAAGGCTTCTATCTATAAGGATTATTTTGAACTGTGGAAAGCGGATTATGAAAAACGAGAAAGTAGACCGCTAGATATGAAAAATGCCCAAGATCGTACAGCGTGGGAGACTTTCGTCAAAGCACACTATCGCGCTTGGGCAGATACATACCAGGCCACCAACGGGCATTATCCTGACCTTACTAAGGAACAGGATTTACGGGAGTGGGAACAGTTTCTGGCTTTGCCGGAGTAGGCTGTGCGGGCTTAACGGTTGTACTTTCCTCTGGAAGAGAAATCTCAACTTGATTGTTATGTACCATAACATTTGCACCTGGAATTTCTAAAGCCTTCTCTATAATTCCATTGAGAGTTTCTTGATCAAAGGAGGAGAAACGATTTGCAATAGCATTGAAATTGACCACGCCACCATACTCTCCTTTAAACATTTTACCTCTAGGGGTTTGGTATCCAAATTGTTTCGTTAACAGTATGTACCCGTGTTTTAGAACATCTCTGAGCTGTAAAGAGCCAGCGAATGTTTCTAAAACCGCACCGATAATTCCATAGCTTAAATTCACGTGAGTAGGGATTGTAAGGGCGCCATCGAGCATAGATTTTTTAACGTTGAAAGAGTTTGATAAGCCGAGAACACCACCATGGACGTCTGCCATTCTGCTGAAGTTTCCAAACAGCAATCCTCCTCCTAATTTAAGTGGACCTTTTACTTCGTGTTTATCAGTTTTCAGATCTTTTAGCGCCCAAGCTTGTGCTGAAATTTCAAAGTAAGGTGATGTTGTGATCACGCCAGTGTTTAAGTTTCTGCTGACCACTTTCCATGGACGAACCGTGACCGTGAAATTTAGAGAAGAATTAATAATTTTTCCGATAGCTTGAAAGTACGCTACTTTTGGTAGAGCTTCTAAAAAACTTGCCGGCAATTTAAAATTAACTACGAATATAAACGCCGATGGCGCCAATTTTTCTTTCACGAATGAATCTTGTAAATGATCGTCTTGGTATTTATTAAAAACATCAATAAGTTCATCGAATTCAACTAAGAACTTTGCTTTATCCTGTAATTTTTTTGCTGCATCTCTTGCATCGCCTGCCGCGGAGATGATTTCAGATCTTGTTGGCATTCCGCCCACTTTATCGGTGAATTTCTTTCGTATTTCTCCTGCTGTGAAATTTACGAGCTCTTGCTCCACCAAGGATTGATTTCCATCAAAACGTAGACTGAAAGCCTTCTCCAGCCAAACTTTCATAAGTTTTTCGGCAAGGATTTGCGAGTCATTAAAGATCTGTCTTCTTTCTTTCGACCACCATAAATCTGTTAGAGGAATCATCGTAATAAATTCATTACCACGTTGAAATCCTAAAACTCTACTGTCATAAGATCGCGTAGAAAAATCTTTAAGATCTTCTGGGGTGATTTTGCCGGAAGATTTTTTATCTTCTTTGATAACTTGAACATTTGGATCTTTAGCTCCGTTTTGAGCTCTCGTTACTTTAATGTCATTCGCATGGGCGTAGTGACTAACAACTACAATAAGTAATGCTATAAATACAGAAATCAGTGCCTTCATCGACTCTCCTTAGCGCTTCTCGTTTTTTAGTGAATGGCTTTTTTAGCGTAAGGTAGAATAGGGGGCTAAGTATTCCCCGTTGATTGTAAAAACTGGGTTTGTAAGGATTCCGTATATATGTCTTTATTTTACGTTTTTCTGAGAATTTGAGTGGATTCTAAGCAGATATTTGTAACGCACAGTGAAGTTCCCCTTTAGAAAATTTAAAGAGCTTTGATTTTTTTCTTTTCTTCAGCACTTGCCTCAGGTTTTTTACCTTTTTTGACGTCTTCCATAGAAATGCTTTTCTCTAGTCCTTCTTTGAGTTTTTCATCTTTAAAAGTATTTTTTAGGGCTGAAAAGAAGGCTTCTTTTCCAGAGACCGAAAGTTGCGTGATGGGTCCTTCAATGGGAACCCTAAAGGCAATTTCTTTTTTCTCAGAGCTTCTCAGTAAAAGGTTTCCCAGGGCTGTCACCATTTCGTAGAGGAAGTGCTTAAAACTATCAAAAACTTCCTTAGGTGCAACTACGTCTAAATTTTTAAAGAAGGCTTTTACGTAACCATCAACACGGGTTTTTTGTGTAGCCATTTCAGAGTAAACACTCAAATTCCCACGCGTGAAAGTCACCGGCCCATAGGCAAAGAGCAATTTATTGATGATGGGTAAATTGAATTCTTTGATGGTGAGAGATAAATCATAAGCCGGAATTTTTGATAAGATATCAAATGATCCTTTAATATGGATGGGAGCTTGATCCTGAAGTTTTGCGGAAAAATTCAAATCACTGAATATGGTTTTACTCTTACGCTCACTGTTATTGATATTGCTAGCTCTCAATTCAATCTGTGAAATATAAACATTTATAGGTTCTTTCAAATCATAATTTTTAAAAGCAATAATACTGTTATGAATTTTTAAATCTTCTATGTCTATCGGAATGAGAGTCACGAAGACGTCCTTCCAGCTGAGATCCTCTTCCATTCCACTTTGCGTATTATTTTTTGTTCCGTCTAAGAAAGTAATTTCTGCTTTGTTGATGTTAAGATCACCAAGCAGGCGACCTTTAAACAAAGCACGCCAAGCTAAAGACACGTCAATGAGATCTGCTTTGATGAGCGGGTCTAATTTCTTTTTTTGGTCTTCGCGATATTTTTCAATGACGAAGCCTTCGAATTGATAAGCGCCTCTTAATATAGAGAGATCAAAATCTTCAATGCGTCCGGTGTAGGGTAGAATTTTATCTTTGAGATACCAATTCACCGCATATTTTCCAATCATAGGCAAAGTTACTCTAATCAATATTAAAGCAAACAGTATGTAGAGTAGTGATGTAGGAATTTTAAAAATATTTTTTTTGAACATAATCTAATTTAGTCTAAATGACTTCGACGATAATATTTATTTGAAAATGAGTTGTGTTGTTTTCTACACAACCACCTGAAATTAAAGGATATTTTTTAATGTCAATTTTAACGTGATTGTTTTTTTTCTCTACACACCCTGAATATTTTTTTAGCTAGATCGAAATTTTGAGATGAGATCAATCAGACTCTATTTTTAGTTGGAACGATCATTGCTCTAGTGGATCCGGTCACGATGACACAGCCTTAAGGGAAAATTTTTTAACCAACCTCTATAAAAGGAGAATGAAATGAAAACGAGTATTAAGCTTGTCACTGCATTTGCTGCACTGGCCACTCTTTCAACCTCAACTGTATTTGCCCAATCCAAGTCCGATGAGTGGAAGCTGAATAAACCACATTGGGAAAAGCCACAATTATCATTGAGTGGTGGAGGCACCGCCGTGTATGCAACAAGTTCTACAGATTCTGCTATTGACGACATCGAAAATTTCGATGAGCTCGGTGGAAAAATTAGAATTAGAGATTTGAATTTATCAGCGGAAGCGACCATGAGTATTTTTTCCGGAAAATTAACTCTAGAAGAAAACACGAATGATTTGTCTGTAGATGCAACTACATTAAAAGATAAAGTCAGAGATCTATTGGTGGGCGTGAATCTTGTGGAAAATAAATTGTATGTTTATGCAGGTAAAACAGATATCCCTTTTGGTGCCGATCAATCGGATGACGCAGAAAGTGACGTCACTAAATTGAATGAACAGTTAGAAAGACGTGCGATTGTTGCTGTGAAGGTGACGCCGGCTTTTGCGAAACAAGTATTTAACACCGCCGTAAAATTAGAATCTATCGAAGTGGCTAGATCTGCAAGTGCCTCAAGTCGTAGTGATGTGAGATTCAACGACAAGCTAGATACTTCTTCGGCAAGAGTTATCGCTACAATTGGTAAAGTTCTTACGCAAGCTTCTTATATGAGAACTGATCGTGCAGAGTATCGTGCTTCATTGTCAGCAGCCAGAGCTTTTGCTCCGGAAATTGTAGGTCCATTTGAAATTTACACTGAATTCCAAATCCTCCGTCATAGTCCATATACTGGAGATATCAATGTGGGAACTATTGGAGCAACAAAAGCTCTACCAACTCAAAGCGGAAAATGGTCTGTAGGTGCGGATTATTCTAGAATTCAAGCGGCAGGTACAAGCGCTAACGCCAGAAATGCCGGATCTGGATCTGTGAAGTACCAACTCAATAAAATGGTCAGCGTTCAAACTGGATTGCGTTCTCACGCGTTAGCAGCTCCTGGAGTTGTATCGCCAGTAAAAGATACGAATGCGTTTGTTGAAGTTAAGGTTCAAACTCAGCCAAGAGCAGAATTAGGTTCTATGGGTAAAGATAAAAAAGATGCTGATGGTCAGATTTTAAGAGATCAAGCAGCAGCCATGAGAGCTAAATAATATTGTAATCAAGTAAGAGTAGATCTTTGATCCCCCTTGAAGATCAAAATTTACTAGAAGCCGAAGGAGTAGCCCCTTCGGCTTCAATTTTTTAAGCATCCTCAATAAATCATTAATATCAAAAGCAATATAGTAGAGTAGATGCTCATATAAGTATCAATCGCAGTAACAATTTCAGTCGATGACCCCTTTCATTTTAAAAAATATATAGAGTCTATTCAATGACACTTGATTCTTTGCTGCGATAGAGACCTAATATCTATTACTTTGTCTATTGCTTCAAAACGTAGGCAAAGAGTACGAGAGGGGTTTTCGTGAAAAAACTTGGTTTGCATATTCTAGGGGCAGTATTGTTATCGTCGATTCCGATGCATACAGCTTTTGCGATCAAAAAAAGAAAATACTACGAGTGTTATTCAGACAAAAAAATTTCTCAGAATTATAAAAATAAATCTAAAGCTCTGACTGTTTCAGAATATACAGCGGTAGTAAGAGAAATTGACGAGAAAAAAGCTTACTTTACAGCAAAAAGAAATTTTATCGCAAACAATAAAGAATTGAGAACAGAAACCCTTTCTACGGGTGAAGCGCACGTACAGCATACTGGCAATTATCTTACGGTCCAAGCATTAGAATGGGCTTTGGCTATTGCTCCTGAAAAAAAACGCGCCAGTCTTTATAGCTCAAATCCTGATCTCAATGAAATCCCTATGTTTTGCTTGTCTCAACAAGTAAACTGAGTAAACATAAGTAATGCTTGAGAATCTCAAACATTACTTTTCACGGTGGAAAGAATCTAAAAATTATAAGCATGATCTAGATGCTTTATTAGGTAAGGCCAACCCAGAGAATCCTCTTCACGAAAGATTGGATTGGGCGGTGGACCTTATGCAGTGGGTAAGGTACAAAAGACCCACTCAAGACGATTATTCAGAAATCAAACATATCAAAGTCCCGACAGCAAGGCTCAGATTTCTTCTAATGGTGCTCGAGCGCCGCACAGATTGGAAAGTGAGTGTTGCAAAAACTCTAAGATCAATCATTCATGATGTTCCTGCGATGGAACTTTTTGCTGAGATCGGCCTCCCTCAAGAATTGGGTTTGATGGGAGAGTTTACCAGCAGATTCTTCAACAAGATCATGCCAGAAAGACCACTCAGTGAAGGCATGGGGCAGCTATTCAGCGCACTTTTTCCTCACGATTATGATCCGGAGTGGATGGCATCATTGGATCCACAGGTGATGGGCAAGTTGATTGAGCTTTTCTTCTATGAAGTCGCTCCTGAAGAAAAGAATTGGAATCGATTGCAATTAGATATCGAGGAAGCACTTTTGAGTTTGGTGGCACAGGTGAGTGCGACAGGCTTAAATTCGATGATTCGAAAGAGAATGGGACAAAAGAGCTTTAGAGAAATTCCATTTTTTAAATTGAGCCGCCAGTTAGATGAGCTTTTAGATGTTTATGAACTTGGTGATCGTGCGCTTTTTTTAGTGAAAGCCAAAGAATTTAGAAAGCTTATTTGGAATTGCATCAACGCCCTGAGGGAAGTCTATAAACATCTCAACCGATATGGTGTGAGTGTTTCTATTGTTTATCACGTGGAAGCAGCTCAGTCGAAACTCAAGCGTACCGATGATCTGATTGGTTTTTTGATGTTCGAAGAATTGGACATTGAGCTTTTGATGTATTTTCTGATTCAATTGGTGCAAGAAAACCAAGAAAGAAAAAGTTTAAAAGCACTTTTCAACCAAAATACAAGATTACTTGCCAGAAAGATTGTGGATCGCTCAGCTGAAACGGGTGAACACTATATCACTCGCGATAAAAGTGAATACCAGTCTATGTTTAAGAAAGCTGCAGGCGGTGGTGCCTATACGGCAATGACGGTTTACTTAAAATTTTTAATTGTAAGCTTTCATATGCCGCTTTTTATGGAAGGTTTTGTAGCTTCCCTCAATTATTCAATCAGTTTTATTGCGATCCAGTTGAGTGGATTTACGTTGGCGACAAAACAGCCTTCGATGACCGCTTCAGCACTTGCTGCAAAAATGCAATTTATCGATACCGGTGAGTCTGTCGAAGTCTTGATTGATGAGATTGTTCATTTGGTGAGGTCTCAGGTAGCGGGAGTTTTAGGTAATGTGGGAATTGTGATCCCGGTGGTTTTAATTATCGATACGGCGGTTTACTTGATATCTGGTCACCATTTGATCGGAGAAGAAAAGGCTAAGGGAATTATCGATTCTACCAATATATTTGGTCCTACAATTATTTACGGTGCTTTTACTGGAGTTTTATTGTGGTTCTCAAGTATCTTCGCTGGGTGGATGGACAATTGGTTTGTATTCAACAATATGAAAACCACGATCATGTATAATCGCAGAATGAATTTTATCTTCGGGCTGGACGCTTGTAAAAGTGTGGCCAGTTATTTTGAAAAAAACATTTCGGCATTGGCAGCAAGCATTTCCTTGGGATTTTTGTTGGGGTTTGTTCCAGAGCTTATGAAGTTTTTAGGATTGGGATTGGACGTGAGGCACGTTACGCTTTCTTCGGGCTCACTGGCAGCTGCGGTTCCTCAGTATGGACTTGAAGTCTTTCATATGAAGGAATTCTGGTTTGCGGTAGCTGGCATCATACTGATTGCTTTTTTAAATTTGGGTGTAAGTTTTGCGCTGGCACTGTTGACAGCAATCAAATCTAGAAATATTAAATCCATTCAGAGAGAAAACATTTATAAATCATTATGGAGCAGATTCAAAAAGAAGCCTCTTAGCTTCTTTTATCCTGTAGAAAATAAATTAGTGATTGCCGAGAAAAAAGAATAGTAACTTATTGGCCAGTGATCATGCGAATGAAAATTGCGCCAACACCAACTGTGATAACTCCACCCGCTAACAAATTAATATAAAGAAAAGCCATAAAGCCGAGAAGGGCTGCTAATTTTCCAAATGAGATTGCTTTTTCTCTGAGTTCGTTTTTTTGGTGGTTTTCTTGATTCATGGAATTCTCCGTAAGTGCTAGTTGATTCATTAACCGTATAGAATTTTAATTCCCCAGTCAAATTCAAAGGTGTCAGCTTATTTATTAAGCAGCGGAGGGGCCGAGTTCTTTAAAAACGGACACGTAGATTATAGAAGTGCGCTCTAAAACTTTAAAAAGTACCTCAAAATCTCGCCCTTCAATTGAGACAGTGGGAGAATTTTCGCTTTCAAAATTCCTTTGAGTAATTTTTGAAAAATCGAGTTTTGAAAATTTGATTTGTATCCCTAATCCACGACATTTTGAATAGGCCTCTTTTAAATTCCAAATTTTTAAGAATTCAGATTCTGGGTGTGCGGATTTTGTAATAAATTCGATTTCGTTGGGATGACAAACTTTTTTAATCATTCCATTAAGATTAGAAAACTCTCTTTGAACTTGCAGATCAAGGCCCACTTCTTTTTTTGAAATCACATAGCCCACGTAGTTTTCCGAATGGGAAAGATTGAATTGAATTCTTTTTCCAGGAATAAAAGGTTTGCCGTGAGGCCCAAGTTCAAAGTGAATTTCATCAGCATTTTTGCTCGTCACTTCAAAAAGTTTATTTTTTAAAATAAATCTTGAAAAAAGAAATTGGCGTTTTCTCAGTACATTTGAAAAACTTTTATAACGAAAAATTTCCTCGCGATTCAAAACAGGAAGATATCTCGCTTCAGTAAAGTTCTCAGGAATCTTTTCAATCTGAAAAATCACATTATTCATAACATCCAAAAGGTGAGCCGCACCTTTTCCAAAACTTTGCGTCAATTGACACAAATCTGAGGAAAAGGTGCGGCTCACCTTTTCCTTTTTATGGTTTTACTTGTAAGTCTTGAATAAGACTATCTTTTAATTATTTGCATAATACGAACGGTCGTGCTATTATTGTAAGTATATGGTAAGTCTTGCTATTATTAGACCATTGCGGGGACAAACTACTAAGAAGATCATCCTTGATGAAGCTATGAAGATTGCTTCGATTCATGGAATTCAGGGGGTCACTATTGGGGAGCTTGCCAAGAAAGTGGGGATGTCAAAGAGCGGATTGTTTGCTCATTTTGAGAATAAAGATAATTTGCAGCTAGAGATTTTAAGAATGGCATCAGAGCATTTTGTAGAGTCCGTAATGAAGCCTGCTTTCAGAGAAGAGAAAGGTCTTCCGCGTATTATGGCAATGTTTAACCACTGGTTAGTGTTCTTAAATGACCACTCGACTTTGCCGGGCGGAAGTATTTTTATATCGGCGTCGTTTGAGCTTGATGATCGTCCAGGGGTTTTAAAGGATTTTGTACAAAAATCTCAAAATGACCTTATCCTTAATATGGAAAAAGCGGTGCAGTTGGCGATCGATTGCAAACACTTGAAATCATCAACAAATAAAAATGATTTTGCTTGGAAATTATATTCCTACATTTTGGGATATCATCATTTCAAAAGAATGTTGAATCACCCTGAAGCAGAAGAGCTGATGAGAAACGCAGTGAAAGAATTGATAGATAAAAATAGAGTTTAGATTTTTAATTTTAGTAACAATAAACAACTTTAGATGTGGTGGGAAGCCATCACCAAAAGTGAGGATACATTATGGATTTATCAACAATACAAGGATTCTTCCTCGACGAGAATCTTTCATATTATATCGGTGGAGTGACCTTCTTGGCTCTCCTTTTGGGTTACAAAGGTGCGCCACTCTTCATGTGGGCAATTTTAGCAGTGGTATCATTGTTAGGATTTGGAGCGCCAACTGGATTAACGATTGCGGTGACAATAGTGTTAGCGGCTTTTGTGATTAAACCAGTAAGAGCGATTCTGGTTTCGAGCGTGGTTTTGAAAGTTCTGAATGCTCTTAAGTTCTTACCAAAAATTTCTCAAACAGAAAAAGTGGCACTTGATGCTGGTGTGGTTTGGGTGGAAGCAGATTTATTCTCAGGAAAACCTGATCTGAAAAAAGTTATGCAGGAACCATATCCAGAATTAACAAAAGAAGAAAAAGCTTTCATGGAAGGTCCTGTAGAAAAAGTTTGCGGAATGATCAATGATTGGGAGTTTTGGCAAACAAGAGAAATGTCTGCTGATGTTTGGAAGTATTTTAAAGACAATAAATTTCTAGGAATGATCATTCCAAAAGAATACGGTGGTTTAGGATTCACAGCTCTTGCTCACTCAGAGGTGATCATGAAGCTTGCTACAAGATCTGTTCCAGCTTGTGTCACTGTGATGGTTCCAAACTCTCTGGGTCCTGCAGAATTACTGATTCACTACGGAACAGATGAACAAAAGAAAAGACTGCTGCCGAGACTAGCGATAGGACAAGAAATTCCATGCTTTGGTTTAACAGAACCACAAGCAGGATCTGATGCTGGAGCAATTCAAGCTGAAGGTATCTTGTTCAGAGGTAATGACGGGAAATTATATGTACGTTTGAACTGGAATAAGCGTTGGATTACGCTGGCGGCAATTTCAACAATTATTGGTTTAGCATTCAGAGTAAAAGATCCGGAAAATTTATTAGGCAGAGGCGAAGACCTAGGTATCACTTGCGGTTTAATCCCTTCAAATACTCCAGGTGTTGTTATCGGTAAACGTCATGATCCATTAGGAACTCCGTTCTATAACTGTCCAACGCAAGGTAAAGATGTTGTTGTAGAGGTAGAAGCTTGTATCGTTGGTGGTGAAAAAGGAATCGGCGAAGGTTGGAAGATGTTGATGGAATGTCTTGCTGCTGGTCGTGGAGTATCGTTGCCAGCACAAAGCACGGGTGGAGCTAAGTACTACACACGTGTCGTTTCTAATCACGCAACAATTAGAAAGCAATTTGGGATTTCAATTGGTAAATTCGAAGGAATCGAGGAACCAATCGCAAGAATTGCAGGTGGGTCTTATATGCTTGAGGCGATGAGAATTTTCACTCTTGGTGCATTAGATAAAGGAATTAAACCTCCTGTGATCACAGCCATTGCAAAGTATCATGCAACTGAAATTCAAAGAAAAATGGTGAACGACGCCATGGATATATTGGGTGGAGCAGCGATATCAAGTGGTCCAAGAAACCTTGTAGCACACTCATATATTGCAACTCCAATTGGTATCACCGTTGAAGGTGCAAATATCATGACAAGAACTTTGATCATTTTTGGTCAAGGAGCTTTAAGAGCACATCCATGGGCATACAAAGAAGTCGATGCCGTTGAAAGAAACAATGTAAAAGATTTTGATATAGCCTTTTGGGGACACATCGGACACGTAGTGCAAAACGTATTTAGATCATTCTTGTTATCAGTGACAAGAGGTTGGTTATCCACTCCACAAGGTGGCGAGCTTGCTCGTTATTATAGAAAGTTAAATTGGACTTCGGCAACGTTTGCCATTATGGCGGACATTGCCATGGGTTCACTTGGTGGGACTTTAAAATCAAAAGAGAAAATCACAGGAAGATATGCGGATATTCTTTCTTACATGTACATGGCGACTGCTGTATTGAGACGCTATGAAGCTGAAGGAAGAAGAAGAGAAGATCTACCGTTTGTTCATTACTCTATGAAGTACCTCTTTACAGGTATTCAACAAGCGTTTGATGGAATTTTTGCAAATCTTAATGTTCCAATCATTGGATTCTTATTTAAGGGTCCAATCAGAGCTTGGGCAAACGTGAACTCATTGGGTGAGGATTTGTCAGATTCATTGTCTAAAAAAGTCACTTCACTTGTCCTTGCCGATACGGAGCAAAGAGATCGTATGACTCAAGGGATTTACATTCCTAAAGATCCTACGGAAGCTCTTGGCCGCCAAGAAAAGGCTTACAAGCTAGCTAAAAAAGCAGAAGAAGCTGAAAGAAAAATCAGAAAAGCTGTTAGAGCTAAGATCCTTCCTAAGAAAAAAGCAGGAAATCTTGTTGAGCTTGCCTATGAAAAAGGTGTAATAAATGATGAAGACAAGAAAGTATTGATTGAAAGTGTTGCTGCGGTTTGGGATGCAATTCAAGTGGATGACTTCACACAAGAAGAATACTTGAATAGATCTCCAAAGAAAGCAGAAAATTTTAAGTTGGTCTCTGGGAAATAATTCCTTAGAGACTCTTCAGAAAATCTGGCGGCGGAAAGATGATTTACATAATTTCAGGGACAAATAGGAAGGGCAGTAAAACTCTTGAGGTCGCAAAGATAGTTCAAAGAGAGTTTCGTCAATTAGGGCAGGAGACGCACATCATAGATTTGTGCGAACTCCCGCTTGATACGCTTCACGCCGTTAATTATGGAAAAAATGTTCCTCCAATTATTGGAGATGTAGTTGGTAAATTAAATAAAGCTGATGGCATTTTTCTTGTGACTCCCGAGTACAATGGGTCATTTCCAGGAATTCTAAAATATTTTATCGATTACTTTTCATATCCAGAGACATTTGAATATCGCCCGGTTGCTTTTGTGGGACTAGGTTGGAGATTTGGTGGATTGCGACCCGTGGAGCATTTGCAGCAGGTTTTCAACTACCGTAATGCCTTTGTATACCCTGAGAGAATTTTTATCACCAACGCTCCACAAGTCGTAGTGGACGGTGAGTTAAAAGATGAAAATTGTTTTAAGCTTTTGCAAAAACAAGCAAAGGGGTTTATGAAGTTCATACAAGCACTCAAATCCCAAGGTATCGACGCCAATTCTGTGAATAGCCAGAAGTAATTACCTTAGGGAGAAAAACGTAGGAGATTACTCATGAACAACATGCCTCAAGTCACAATCGGATACGCACTACTACTTATTGCTATGGGAATTGGTGGATACTTTTATTTTGATCAAGCTAGCAAAACAATTTTAATTCCTGCCTATTTCGGAGCAATAGTTTTGATTGTTGGTCTTATCGCTAGAAAAGAAAAATTCTTAAAGCACGCAATGCATGCAGCAGCGATGCTAGGTCTACTTGGAGTATTTGCTTCGGTGAGAGGTTTTTTACAGTTGCCAACCCTTGTGGGCGGCGGAGAAGTGTTAAGACCCAATGCCGTGATCATGCAATCTGGAATGTTTTTGTTGTCAGCGATTTTTGTCACACTTTGTGTGATGTCATTCATTAAAGTGAGAAAAGCTAGAAACAAAGTTTCTTAATTAACTCACTTTGAGTTTAACTTTTGGATTGATTTTCTGATATAGAGTCAAAAGGCGATCCGTTGAAAATTCATCAATTCTGTGATGCAGAATCTTGCTCATTTTAGATTTATCTATTCCTAGAGTTGCGGCAAGCTCAGTTTGATTGTAACCGTGTTCCCGTTCATATTTAATAAATTTCTGACATATATCCCATCGGAATTTTTCTAATGGCGTTGCATTGGGTTGTAGGGCCAATGAGCCTTTGGCTTTCTCTAATTGCTTTAGTATTTTATTAATTTCTTTTTTATTTGGAAATCCCATTCTATCTCCGGTAAGCGTTGATAATGCCGAGATAATTTTCGTTATCTTCTAGCATCCATATTAATTTATAAAATCGTTCTTTATATTTTATTTTATCATCCACAAAATATTTAAAATTTTTTGATACAGCAATGTGTCGATGCTCTTTTGTGCTAAGAGTTTTTGCAAGCTCAAGAATAATTTCATCATTTACACTATTAGTATGTTTTTGCTCATAATGAGGATCAATAAGAACCTTTGTAATGAGAATATCATTAATAATTAAAAAAAGCGGGTATTCTCGACGTTTCATACATCCTCTCAAATGTTGCCAAATATAGCAACATTTATTGTCACATAAGAATCTATGCAAATTAAAGAGCATGAGGAGGGCTAACGAGTTGAATTTGAATAAAAAGATGAACGTATTCCGGACAATAATCCGAAATGCCTACCTTTCATTACAAAAGTAGGCGGTCTTTGAATAGTGAGATTCCCTGAAATTTTGATCGCATTGCTTGAAGAAAAATTCATTCGGACGGTATTTGTCCTCTCGGTAGGTGCGAGGTTCTTGCGTCATAAACCCTTCTTCGATGTCGCCAACAGGATTGCTGTTATCCATAGTATCTAAGTCTCCAGAAGCGCAGGAGCCTAAAGTTAAGGATGACAGTAGTAAAAATAGCAGAATCAGAACGCTTTTCATCAGCATTCATATCGGACAAATGACCTTGTCTCTCGAGTTTTTTACGATTAAGATGAGATCATGTTTTTCCAAAGAACCATTAGAGAAAGAGTCACAGTAGAAGGCATCGGAATTCACACGGGCGAGAAAGCTGCTCTACACTTTTGTCCAGCTCCCGCGGACTTTGGAATTCATTTCGTAAGAACGGATCTTCCTGGAAGACCTTCGATTCCACTCGATATCAGAAGAGTTCAAGCAACCTTTATGGCAACAACGTTAGGAGGAGATCAATTCTACGTTTCGACGGTTGAGCACTGCTTATCTTCTCTTGCTGCTTTGAGAGTGGACAATCTGATCATCGAACTTGATGGACCAGAAATTCCTATCGTTGATGGAAGCGCAAAGCCATTTTTGGATGCATTCATTAAAGTGGGAGTTGTTGAACTTGAGCAGCCTAGAAAGTATTTTTACATCACACAACCGATTCATGTGGGTGATGAAAATAAATATGCCTATGTAGTGCCTTACAATGGGTTGAGAGTGACTTGCGTGATTGATTTCCCGCATCCCGCGATTGGTAGGCAAGAAGTGGATTTTGATATCAACGAACACGTTTTCAAAAAAGAAATCGCAGCGGCTAGAACTTTTGGATTTATGAAAGACGTAGAAGCGTTGAAAGCCAAAGGATTGATCAAGGGCGGAAGCTTAGATAATGCCGTCGTTCTTGATGACGAAAAGATTTTGAACCCAGGCGGATTGAGATTTAAAGATGAATTTGTGAGGCATAAAGTCTTAGATACCTTAGGTGATCTTGTGACTCTAGGAGCTCCTCTCATGGGTCACGTTGTACTCTATAAATCGGGTCACGATATGATGAATAAGTTCATTCAGAAGGTTTTAGAGAGTAAAGAGTCCACAAAGAGAATGGAGCTCGGGACACACATTGATGAATTTGAGATGACTTCTTTTGGTAACTTCATGCCAGCAAAACGTTTGTAGATCGGACAATAATCCGAAAACTGTCTTTTTTTAAATTTAAAACAAATATAATAAATTAAACTCTGGTCTGAAAAATGCAAAAGCGAAGATGCCTTCGCAAAACTTCGCTTTTGGATGAACCTCTTTGTTCCAAAAAACAAAGGAGGTCCGATATGAAATACAAACCAGTATTTCTTATTCGGAGTATTTTAGAAATTATTAAAGCTATTCTTTGGATAATTTTATTGGTTTCGAAGATCTTAAACGTTCTCTAATTCTCTATGGAATTAGCCTAGACTTATTAATTGGTAAGACCAAGGACAGGACTTTAAATCTGGAAATATAGAGTTCAGTCTAGAGAAGTTCTGCGAGGGCGCTTAAGTTATGATTTATAAGAAATGAAAATTATTTCTTGCAGATGGGGGAGGTGAGTTCAGTTGCGTTTCCGTAATCCTCTTCAATCCCTGCTTTTGTAGGATCATGCTTTATAAGCCGAATCGTGCATTTGGTCTTGTCTAAAATATTCAATTTAAAATTCTCATTCACTGTAGCATTAGCACAAGAAATAATGATGGATTTTTTTGTTTTCTCATCTAAGAAAACCAGTTCATTGATATGCTGATCCAGTTTAGGGAAGCTTGAAGAAATTGGAGGTAGTGAGTTTCTAAAAATCTCTGCCTTCTTCCCCTCAAAGCTCAGAGAAATTTCTGATGTATCGTCTGGAGATTTGGCAGCACTAATTTTTTCTACTCGGAGAAAGCGGGGTCCCTCTTGTGCAAAGGAATTTAAACTCAAAATCATTAAAAATAGCAAAATTAAAAACATTGTTTTCACTGAAATCCTCCAAATCCTAAAGTTCTTCCTACTTTCTAAAGGAATAAATCTTTTAGATCTGAAGTCGCAAGGCATACTTAATTTGTGGTTAAATCTATTTATTTTTTTTGAAAAATTAATAGATTAGTTTGTAAGTATTCTGATATTTCCCCACTCTTCGGTTCGAATTGAAGGAACTCTGTGTGCCTTAAGGCGTCTTAAGACTTCTTTGTGAGGATGACCATAAGCTTTTTTACGTGCGCTGATTATAGCCTGATTTATTTTTGTATTTTTGAGAAAGAATTCAGAGGTGCTAGTGTTGCTTCCATGGTGGCTGACAGAGAGCCACTTTATTCTTCTGTTTCTTAGAAGAGGTGACCAAATTTTTTCTATTTTTTTCGTAGAGTCTCCGGGAGACAAGAGTTTGTTTTTATAAATAAAAATCTGACTGAGATCATTATCCAGCTTGCTTTTAGGATAATTGAATTTTAATTTTTCAACAAAAGAATATGCTTTTTCACACAAGGGAATCTTTAAAGTGGCCAGTTTATAGGATTTCGCGACTCCTTGTGGTCTCACAGCAATACAAACTCTCTGGAAATTCTTTAACTTACTCGTCAATCCGATATGATCCCAGTCCCAGTGACTATAGTAAATAATATTTTGCTTCTTGGAACAACTTTCAGAAATGTTTTTGGGATTAAAGAACTCACCGCCGACATCAAAGTGATAACAATTTTTAGAATCAATTGCCGTGATCCATTGTCCTTGGCCAATATTCCAAAACACTATTTGATTTTGTAGATTCAAAGACATTTTTATTGGAAAAAGGATCAGTAACAAACTAAGGAAGACCATGGAACGCCTTCTTTTCTTGGTAAATGCCGTAGATATTTAAAGCTACTGCCATCATCCACATGTAAGAAATCAAAATTTGAAATTTATCTAAACTCTCTAGCTCTGGTCCAACTGCAGAACAGAGAAATAAAAACCCTTTCCATAGTGGATCCACCAGCAAGTAAAAATAAGGAATGATGTATGACAAAAAACTTAAAGGAAAAAATAGAAAACCAATGAGCGGAGCCAAAACCATATTGGTAATAAAGCTCAGAGGGTTCGGCGCAGAGAGTGGGAGTAGAAAGGGTAGAATCAAAAAATAAATCCAAATATTTTTTGCAATGAGATTTTGCTTTCCGGTCAGACTTAATGTTACGGAGGCCACATAGCTTAAGAGTAAAGAATATGATTTTTTCCATGGGTCAAAGAGGGCTAAGGAAATCAATACTGAGATAAAAATTACTTCGTTTTGATTCCAAAATAACTTTTTCTTTTTCTGGTAAGTGTCGATGCCTATACTCAAAAGCGCTCTTACCACTGGCGGCTCTGCTCCTGTTGCTAGGGCATAAGTGGCCAAAAGAGGTAGAGTAATAAACCTAAGTTGACTTAAGCGAGGTGAAGAAAAAAATTTTTCTACCAATAGACTTAAAAAAATTAAGTGAGAACCGGAAACGATAATCACGTGATAAATCCCCAAATTTTTTAAGTTCTGGGAAAACTCAGAGGATTGAAGTTTTTTTCCACAGACAATGGCTGCATAAATTTCTTTGTAGAAACTATCTGGCGTAAACTTTAAGCATTGAGACTGGAGAGAGCTTGCAATATCCGAAATGCGTACAAAAAGGTCAAATTCGGAAATTCCAATAATCAAACTCAATATAATAGCTATGAACCACATGAATCTTATATAATGCAAATTCGGATCAACAAGAGCTCTATTGTTACGCAAAGTTCCAAGCAGATGTTCTTTCGATCGAATTTAAGAAACAGTTTTATTATGTTAGGGTTTTGTCAAATACACACAAAAACATAGTTATATCATGTAATTATCTATGTTTATTTTTTAAGCAAAGTGCTGAAACCCCTGCAAAACAGTAGGTCTAAGGTCTGGGTTTTGTAATGATCCACATTTTTTGTGGAAAAGTCCCTGAAGAATTCCTTAGTAATCAGTGTGATGCATTAAAACCATAAATAGTATTTAGAGTCAGAAATGTTTGCTTATTTGTGATGGTTTTTTGCAACACTGGACTAATAGCTTGAAGGATACAAATTGTCCTCAAAATTTAGGTCTTTAGCATGCTAAAATTTGTAGTGAACTAAAATCCAAATCCTAAGGAAGGGATAAGGCTTTATGAAATATATTATTACGTTTGTATTTGCTGTATTCAGTATACTCACTATTGTAGGTTGCGCTCATACCCCAACAAACAAAGGCAGCGCAAAGCAAGCCAATGCGAAAAAACACGCGAAAAAACCAAGTGCTGTGAAAAAAGAGGCAGACGTCATTTCGGTACAAAAGAGCGAAGAAGATGGCGAAGGTTACACAAAAAAACTCATCGAAAAACTAGAAAAAGAAAAATCAGAGCTTGAAGTCCAAAATTCGATGCTTATGCAGGCGTTGAGCGAGAGAAAAAAAGCAATCCACAAACTTCCCAAAGGTGAAGTGGTACAGCAATTTCCAGAGTTTGAGGAATTGATCTTTGATCAGGCTAAAACTGCATACAGAGAGAAAGACGAAGAAAGGCTCCAAGAGGCGATTCGTATTATGAGAGCCAATCAACCTCATTCTCAGACCATTGAGAGTATGTTCTTCTGGCTAGCACAGCTTCAAGAGAACAAAAACTTAAATAGCCAGGCACTTGTGACATACGACGAGTTTATAAAGATTTTTCCAAACAGTGAATACGCTCCACAAGCTCTGTTTCTCAAGGGGAAACTCTATGAAAAACTAAACTTAAAACCTCAAGCCCTAAAAATCTACTCAGACATCCGAAAAAACTATCCCCACTCGAGAGAGAAGCATTTTGCGGAAGCAAAGCTTGAGATCAGAGCGGAAGCAAAGCTTGAAAATAAGTTACGACCACAAACGAAAAGGAAATAACTGTGAAGCGCATCTTAGTGAATACATCGTGGGTAATTTTGTTACTTTTTATGGCTCCAGTTTCAGCTCAAGACGAACTTTCGAGCGAGATAGATAAGCTTGAGAGTGGCCAATTGGAAAGTGAATCTCCTGTTGCCGAAGATCCTTCTCAATCGGCAGAAGATATCGAAAGTGAACTCAACGAAGAATTTGGTATTTCAAATCAGAAAAAAGCAGTTGAAGCTGCACCAGAGCCTGTGGAGGCTCCTGAGGAATTGCCGAATGAGATTGCAGGTCCCCAAGACGAAGTTTCTCCTATCGTGGAAGAAACAAAGAGTCCTGAGGAGCTGAATGAAGAATTAACATTGGAAGAAACTGTTCCAATGGATACCGAAAAGAAAGCTCAAGATTTCAAACCTATCAATCCTCCTCCAGCAAAAAACTTAGAGGAAACTCCAGTAGTAGAAGAAGAAAAACTTGCGCCCTATATAGAGCCAACACAATCTGAACCCACTTATTCAGAAAGTGTTCCGAATGATTTCGAAGAAAGAATGCACCGTATTTACAGTCAGTTTTACACAGAGGCGACATCGGATTCAGCATGGACACAAATCGCTGGCGAAAAAATTAAAGAAACATACACAGTACAGCCTGGAGATACACTTTGGGATATCAGTGTGACGTTCTTTGGTAATGGACATTATTGGCCGAAGGTTTGGCAGATGAATGAGAGTATTACCAATCCGCATTTGGTTTCTACGGGATATGTTTTAAAGTTTGTTCCAGGGCAAATCGATACAGCTCCACAGTTGAGAATTACAGAGAATGGCGAGACCCAGCTTGTTCCAGGCACGACAGAACTTTCTACAAAGATTGAAGATCCTTCAATTGCTGCGGGTAGAGGGGAACCAACACCGATTATTCCTCCGCCAGAAAGAAAATATGCTCCTGTTCTTACAACACTTCCACCAAGTTTACCCTACATCATGGGACCAAAATCAGAAGGTTTTGATAAAGATGGTTTTGATATTCAAAATAAACGACCTGCTATTCAGCCAGCAAAAGTTTATTTGACTTCGTATCTTTCAGAAGAAAAACCAATCCACGTTGGTAAAATTATAGAAATGAATGAAGAAGACGACGAAACGGCAACTCTTTATGAAACTGTATTTATCCAAATGACAAATGGTGCGCAGATTGGTGAAAAATTATCAGTTCATAGCCTAGGCCCTCGCATTAAAGACACAGCTGGCAGAGGAATGGGATATGCAGTGATTCAAGAGGGCGAAGTTCAGATTCAAGAGCTTGTGAATCAAAAAGAGGACGTTTACAAAGCGCTTGTTATTCGCAGTATAGGCAATGCAAAAATAGGAAGCTTTGTTGCGAGAAGTCCTTTGGCGGTTGGAAATATCAATGCAGAAAAACCATCACCAACGATCAATGCAGAGGTTGTAGGAAGCACATTTGATGGAGAAAGAAAGATATTAGGATTTCAAGATCTTGTTTATTTAAATAAAGGTTCAAATGAAGGACTTAAAGAAGGACAGGTCTTTACAGTTCTAAAAAGTGTTAGAGATAGAAAAAAAACCAGCCTGGTTGAAGATTTAAAAGAACAGATAGCAAGAATCAAAGTCATTAAAACAACAAGCGAAAGGGCCACTGCAATTGTCCTAAACTCTTCTCAGTTTGTCAGACCCGGAGATTTTATAGGCTCTCAGGCAAAGCTCCCAAAGCCTGAAGAGCTAAAGACTATGGAGGACCAAGATTCTGTTGGTGAAGAGGCTATTCCGGACGAAGATACAGATTCCGAACAAGAATCGGAGTCAGATGAACTAGAATTGGAATAGGGTTTTCACGATATTTGCAGCTCTGTCACCATAGAGGTGGCAAAATCATGAAACCAGTTGAATTTTTATCTATCCTGAGCACACAAGTCTCAGGAGTTAACTTAAAAAGTTTCCAAAAATTACATAGCTTAATCGATATTTATGATCTTAAAAAAGATCCCCGAATGATCTTTGGTGACCAGCTGCCGGAGAAGTTGTCCGAAAACTGGTTCGATAAGGTTTTGCATGAGTATGATTTATTTCAAAAAAATAATATTCATCATATTTATCCCGATCATCCACTTTATCCAAAGGATTTTAAGACTTTAGAAAAACCACCTTTATTTCTTTCGATGCTAGGGGATATCTCATGTCTCAATCGAGATAAAATTTCAGTGGTGGGGAGTCGCTATCCAACGTCTGCCGTTTTGGAGTGGATGGATGTGTATTTAGATCCTATCGTAAAAGATGATATTGTTATTGTAAGTGGGGCCGCGAGAGGTATTGATCAAAAAGCTCATTCGATTTCACTTAAGAGCAGCAAGCCGACGATTGCCTTTTTGCCATCGGGGTTAGGCGAAATTTATCCAAAAGAATTTGCAAGATGGAAAGACAGAATTACAGATTGCGGAGGATTGCTTATAAGTGAATACGCTCACGATCAGTCTATTCACAGCCATCACTTTCATGAGCGAAATAGAATGATCGCAAAGCTTGGATTATTTTTACTGGTTTGTGAGGCCAGAAGAAAGAGTGGGTCCACTATGACAGCAAGGCTTGCAATTGAAAACTCTAAGACTGTCTGCGTGTTACCAGGATTCCCTACAAGTAAAAACAGTCAAGGTTGTTTGGATTTACTATTTCAGGGAGCATTACCTATAAGAGACAGTGATGATCTGAAAGTCTTAATCGAAGCAGAGAAAATGTCGACACAGAGAAATTTGCAGAGAAATTTATTTATCCCAGATTTGTTTCAGGGCATAGAGCGCAGTTATAAAGAATAAAACATTTGGAAGCCAAAGTGCAATTGCGGGATGAATTGTTCCATTTCTAGCAATGGTTTCCATGGAGACATATAAAATCCAATAAGTTACAATCAAGCCAATGGAAACTACAAATCCACCAGACTTTGCCATACGGCGATTCACCACAGTACCTAGTCCTACGCCGATAAGGGAAAAGATAATACAAGCGAAGGGGAGGGCCCATCTTTTGTGATATTCTGTATCTAGCTTTAGATAGCGATCTGACGTGATGTCTTTTTTGGCAAGTTCTCTGTGAATTTCGGTGATGGTCATGGCTTTTGGAGAATCTTCTTTTTCATTTTTATCTAATTCCGGAGTGAGGGAGATATCATAGTTTTCAAATTGAATTTTTGTATAAACACCTTCGCCAGTTCTATGAATGCTCCCCTTAAAGAGTCTTAAAACTGTGGAAGCTAAAGAGAAATCCTTTGGTGATAAAATTTGTCCTTCTTGGGCAATAATGGTTACAGGAACAGACTGAGATCTTTCATCGTAGATAAAAACATCTTTTAGAATTCCTTTTTTCTCATTCACACTATTGGCGTAAACAACAAGATCAAAAAATCCCTCGGCAAAAGTTCCTTCACGAATATTTGAAATCACTTGGCTAGATCCTAATACGTTCAAAAGGGAATAAGATTGTTTTGCTCCCCAGGGCCCAATAAAAAAATAGGTTTGGGCTGAAACGACACACATAACAACGCCAATAACGATAGCGGGAATCGTCAAATATTTTTGGGAAACGCCTAGAGATTTAAAGGCAATAATTTCAGAGTCTGTACTGAGTCTTCCGTAGGTCATAAGCACAGAGAAGAGAACACTCATTGGTAAAATGGCAGGTAAAAAACTGATCGATAAATAAATCACGAGTCTCATGATCACTTCGATGGTTACACCATGAGCGAGAACAAATTCAGTGAGTTTTAAGACTTGGAACATAAGAAGAATAGAAATGAAAACAATAATCCCAGTCAGAAGACTTGGGAGCATTTCTTTGATCATGTAAGTAACAGGTCTCATGTAGTTTCTAATCATGTTGTTTTTCTATCGTACTGCACTGTGGGAATGTATGCACGGCCCTCTTTAAAAGTATGCTATCGCATAACGCATAACAATAACAAATGATTTGGAGGGGCGTCTGGCTCATACTAATGAGTATATGAAAAGAATATTACTTATCAGCGAAGATTTTAACGAGATGACATTTCTTGAAACTTTGCTAAAAAAGTTAGGTTTCGATACTCTAGGTATTCAAAATCCATCGGTCGCACAAGAAAAGGCGATGACGATGAATCCAGAAATGTTAATTTTATCTGATTTCATTAAAGGACAATCTACTCATCAACTCCTAGAGGCGATGGTTGGTTATCGTCCCAACATGTTTGTTATTCTAATGAAGAGCGATGTGGGATCAAAAACTGAACACGTAGGTGAGTTTGTAAACAAGACCATAAAATCTCCAGTAGATCCTGTAGACTTCATTCAAAGTGTTGCAGAAGTTGCAAAGTTAAATGTCGACCTCCTGCTTGAGAAATTTTATAAACTGGGATTATTCAAAGGTATTCAAGGAACAGAAGCTTTCAAGGTGAGTGGTAAAGTCAAAAATACTCCTGACACCCAGTACATAAAAAATCTCAAAGGAATGGCTCACGAAAAAGGTGCCGCAGAAAGAAAGAAAAGATATGCAGCTCAAGTGAGCTCTCTTGGTGAACCTAAGGCCACAAATGTAGATCATAAAGTTGCACTGAAAGAAGCTCAAGAATTCCGTTCGCGCTTGCAAGACCCTGAAATAATAAAAATAGACGAACAAAGACAAAATTTCGTTCGCGCACTATTTAAAAAATAAGTTCAGTCGTCTTCTTAATTATTTCTTTTTCTTGCTGAATAGCATTCCGACTACGTCTTTTAAATCGGCATTCATGAAGTCCACGGGTTTTGAAGACTTTTTTTGCAGAGTGATAATGTGCAATTCTCTTTGGGCTTCTATAAAGCTCGGTGTGAGGGAAAGAGCGTGTTTTACCGTTTTTTCAGCACTGTCCAAATCGCCAATTTGTCTTAAGTAAAGACCTTTTACAAAGTAGTAAGTAGAGTTGTGGCGATCTTCTGGAGGAATACGATTAAGATCTGCTTCCAGGCCTTTAAAGTAGGTTTCAATGTTGGAAGTTGGGGCCACTAATAATTTTGACCACAAGAAATGCAGCTTTAAATCCGAAGTAGGAGGTCTTAGGCTCATTGCTTTTTCAAACAACTGAAGAGCCTTTGCCGCCTGGTTGGCTTTTAAGAATGAGCGGCCCTCTTCGAATAATGATTCTGATTCTAAGATTTTTTCGGCAAAACCTTTTTCAAGTTCTTTCAAGTAAGTGGCGCGCCGGTTGTCGTCACTTAGAATTTCATTGGCTTTAGAGATTTTCGAGAAGATATACGAAGTGAGTTCCTTTGTTTCTTTTGGAGCGTCAGCAGAGACTTTGTCTGGATGGAATAACTTTGAAAGTTCATAGTAAGATCTCTTGATCTCTTTAGATTTTGCCTTATCGCTTAACCCCAAGATTTCAAAATGATTTTGATGATCCATTTCACGTCTCAACTTTACTAAACGATCGAGGTGAGACTTATGATCTTGGGGTTTACCTTGTTTATCAAAATAAATAAATTCTTGAGTAATGAGCAAGTGAACAGCCGAATACACATCATCTTCTGAGTATTTTCTCTGGTCTACGATCTGTTGAATTGTCACACCTTGGATAAGTTCTTGCGCAAACTTGGGCATTCTATTCAGTGGCGGCAGGGTATGCATGGGAGAGATATCCGCGTAGAGTGATCCTCTCATAATTTTCTTATCAATAAAAGACAGATAGAAAGTTTTTAACCAAGAAAGTGAAATTTTAGAATTCACCCAGTCACTCACGAATCTTTGGAGAACAGGCAGATCCATAGGAAGTTCTTCTTGGCCGACCGCTTGCTCGAAAATCTCCATATCATAAGAGGTATTCTTAATCAGGTAACCTAAGCGAATACCCAATTGTTCTACGTTGACGAGGTCAATCACATGGGGACTCACAAGGTTTGAGTCCACTAATCTTTCACCGATTCTTTTGGTATTTTTTTGTTGGAGCACAAGTTCAAGTTCTTCAAGGCTCACATAGTTTTTATCAACCAATAAAGCTCCGAAGAATGATTTAGGGTCATCCACTTCGGCCTTGATCACGTGGCCTGCGCGTAGAGTAACTTGTGCATCTTTGGTGTCAGGGTTCTTGAATTTTAGGATCCCTGAAAATTGTGTACGAGATAAATAACTTAAAATTCTTGGAACTTCATAAGAATGAACACTTTGTGAAGTCTTAAGAGCATTTATTCTTTGAGCAGAAGTCAATTGAGGTGTGCAAAGTGCCTCGATGAAAGGCTCATGTGCCTCTGTCAATTGATCGGCAAACCTATCTTTAATTGCAGATACAATATGAGCTGGGATCACTGGTTTTTTTAAAAAATGTTGAGACTTGGTTTGAAGCAATACATCTTTTACTGAAGACTTTTCTAAAATTAAGCTCACAAAAATAAATAGACATTCGTGATTCGAAGCCGTTTGAATGGATGTCACTAAGTTAGCGAGAGAAGTTTTTTGAGTTAAGCATTCGATAATGAAAACGTCGTACTTTCTCATCTTCAAGTTGGAAAGTATTTGTTCGTGATCTGCGAACGCAGAAACGGTATAGCCTTCTTTTTCAAGAAGTTCTTTTGTCGCGCCTCTAAAAGTGGCATCGATATCAAGCACGGCTATATTTATATCTCTTTTTTCCATTATTTTTTTAACCTTCGCCTACGATAACTATCGGTAATATTTGGGATAATTTTTAAAGAAATCGAAGATTTAATTGTCTAGATTATAGCGCTTTTGGGGTTGACGGCAGCGGGGTTGAATCTCATATTGAGAAGGTGCACAACCAATGTGTGCTTAGATTATATAAGCCTGAGTAATAACAGGTGTATGCTTAAGGAGATGAAATGGGTCAATTTACAAAACCAATCACAGACGCAAGTTTTGAAGCAGATGTATTAAAAGCAAACATTCCAGTATTAGTAGATTTCTGGGCAGAATGGTGTGGTCCATGTCAGGCCTTAGGTCCTAAGTTAGAAGAAGTTGCTCAGGCCCTTGGTCCTAAAGCAATGATCGTAAAATTGAATGTGGATGAAAATCCAGAGACGGCAGCAAAGTACGGTGTAAGAGGAATTCCCACAATGATTCTTTTCAAAGGCGGACAAGACGTCGACCAAATCGTTGGCAACGTCCCAAAAGAAACAATCTCTGCATTAATGAATAAATACCTTTAATTTATTTTGCAAGAACACACGTCATTTCTTCTACGACGTGATTGTTCACAAGATAGTTTTTTCCGCTGTATTTATTGATGTTTAAAATAAGTTTATCTTTTCCACCTTCAGCTTCAACGATAAGCAGTCCCGCTTCATGCTCTCCGCCGAGAAGGCTGTCAGCGATGGCTTGTTTAATGACTAGCGCTTCATAGTTAGGATCGGTTGTTGGAATTGTTGATCCATAAGATATGGCTTTTGTAATGGAGTAAGTTTGTCCACCTTCATCGCTATCATATGAAGTTCGAAGAACAGTCTTTCCATTTTCTAATGTCAATACATCAACATAAGTTCCATGATGTTCGCCGGAACAATTTGCAATAGTAATTTCTTTAGCATTAGCCTGGAATGATAACAGTGTCAGTGTGGTAACAAAAAATAACTTCATAAGATTCCCCTTTGTTGAAGAAGTGATATGGGGACCTGGATTTTCAGTCAATAGCAAAGTTCAAATTATTAGAATTCAACATTATAGCAATAGCCTTCGTCGAAGGCCAATTTGACGTAGGTTTGAGGATATTGTCCGTGGACTGACTTTAAATCCGATTTATTTGAAATCATTGAAGGAAAATAAACATTTTTATCAGTGAGCTTAACAAAGTGGTACATTGCCATCAAACGGTCACAGCCCTCAGCCATATCTGTACAGCTCACTGCTTCGATGGTGCAAACACCAAGTTCATCAGTAGAGGCTTTACTTAAAAGCGCTTCAGGGCTTAATGCCTTTAGCTTGTTATATTCTTGTTGGGAAATTGTAGGTTTTTCTGTATTAGTTTCATCTTCTTTGCCACATGAAACTAAAAATAAAGCTAAAGTTAAAATCAAAATTTTCATCGACATCCTCTCTTGAAAATTGAATTAACTCTAGGATAATAGTTCGCAGTTTTGAGTCAATAGTATAAATGAAAGATGCTTAGAAGATGTATCTTCTCATGGCTACGCTAGAGATAATTCCTAAACATAAAAATGCAGTTATCATCCCAGATCCACCATAGGATAGAATTGGAAGGGGAATACCCACAATAGGCAGTATTCCAATCACCATCCCGATATTCACAAACATATGCCAGAATAAGAGGGAGAGACACCCTATAACTAATAACGCTCCAAATTTATCCCTGGCTTGGGTTGCGATTTTAATTCCGATCAGAATGAGAATGATAAAAAGAGTAAGGACTGTAAAGCTTCCGATAAATCCATGTTCTTCAGAAAGAACACTATAAATAAAGTCCGTGTGACGCTCTGGTAAGAAATCGAGTTGAGACTGTGTTCCTTTTCGAAAACCCTTTCCTAAGAATTTTCCGCTACCGACAGCAATTTTGGACTGAATGCTGTTGTAACCAGCACCCCTTGGATCACGAGTGGGATCTATAAATGTCAATACGCGATTTTTTTGGTATTCTTTGAGGCCAAAATTATAAGCCAATGGTAAAATGAGAATGAATCCAATGATCGCCGAAATTAAAATTCTCTTCTTGATACCCACAAACAAAAGCATAGAAACGCTTACAGATGCTAGCATCATCGAGGTTCCAAGATCGGGTTGAATTACCGTTAGCATAAAGGGCACTGCTGTTAAAACAATTGGCAGTGCAAGCTTTCTCATTCCAAGACCCAAAGATGTATTTCTCTCAGCAAGAATTTTTGCAAGCAGAATCACAAGCATAAGCTTCATGGTTTCAGAAGGCTGGTATTTAAAGAATCCAAAATCAATCCAACGTTGAGCTCCTAAAGCCACGTTACCAAAAAGTTCCACGACGACCAGGAACAGAAGATTTATAACGTAAAGTCCATAAGCAAGCTTCGTGAGAATTTTGTAATCCAATACCGTCATAACTAGAAAAAGTCCCCAACCAAATAAAATCCAAAAAACTTGCATTGTAAACAGTCTATGTACGCCAACAGTTTCAGGATCGTGAGTGGCGCTATAAAGATTGATCAACCCGATAATATTCAGTGCAATGATCACGAATACGAGATTGAAATCTATCTTCTTTAGGAATGTCCGTTCTTCAACTTGAAGTTCCATCAGTCCGGTACCTCATCCGCAGGTGGCTTGGGCGGAGTCACAGCAGCAGGTGCTGCAGTCTTGGGCCCTTTAGCATTTTTTGCGGCTTCTATTTTTTCTGGGTGATATTTTTGCATATAAGATTCAATAATATCTCTTGCGATGGGACCTGCGCCACCAGAACCTGAGCAAGCATGCTCTGCAAGAACAGCAACCACGATGTCTGGATCATCACTTGGTGCGTAGGCTACGAACCAACCGTGATGGCGTTGTTTGATAGGGCGAGATTTACAATCTGCAAAAACTTGATCGGCGGTGAGTGAGAAGAGTTGAACGGTTCCAGTTTTACCAGAGATTGGAACTCCTGGAACTTTTAGCCATTTCGCGGTACCGCGAGCACCGTTACCCACCATCCATAAACCTTCGCGAACAAGTTTATAGTTCTCGGCAGTCACTTGAAGGCCATTAGTGTTGATTCCGGCAACTGGATCGAATTTTAATTCTGGTTGAAGCTCTTTTAAAACTTTTCCATCGATATCTAAAATCTTTTTAACAAAATGCGGTTGATATGCAGGACCGTTGTTTGCAAAACTTGAGAAGGCTTGAGCAAGTTGCATTCCAGTCGTAAGCAAAAATCCTTGGCCAATGGCATTGGATAGGTTTTCGCCCGGTTGCCATTCTTCACCAAAAGTTTTCTTTTTCCACTCTGTACTTGGAACAAGTCCGGGAACCTCATTTACGAGATTAATTCCAGTTTTTTTACCAAGCCCTAGTGCTCTTGCGTAGCTAGCAAGCTTATCAATTCCAAGTGCCAATCCCATTTTATAAAAGAATACATCGCAAGATTGTTCAAGCGCCTGTGTCACATTCACATAACCGTGACCGTGTTTTGCGTGACAGTGATAATTTCTGCGACCAAATTTATAAAAGCCTGGGCAGAACACTGTAGAATTTTTTGTAATCAGCTTTTCTGAGAGAGCGGCAAGGGCTGTGATCGCCTTGAATGTAGATCCAGGAGGGTAGTGATCTTGAATTACTTTATTTCTGAGAGGTTTGAATGGATCATTCACAAGTACTGACCACATCTTTGATGAAATCCCTTTTGAGAATTCAGTGGGATCAAAAGATGGAGCATTTACCCACGCTACGATTTCACCATTTTTAGGATTCATCGCAACGGCACCACCAATCTTTGCCTGGTTGATAAACGAATTGTAAGCTGCTTGCTGAACATCCTTATCAATCGTGAGCATGAGAGTGTGACCAGGAACTGGTTCTTTTGATAAGCTCACTTCCCCAATAAATTCTGGAACCCCAAGGGCTGTGATCTCTCTCCCTCTTGCGTCCACTTGGATAAAGTCCTGTCCACTTTCTCCGCGAAGTTCTTTATCGTAAACAATTTCTAAGCCGTTCTTACCAACGATATCGCCTTGCTCGAATTGCTCATCAGGAGCCTTGTTTTTATTTAAACGTGGAAGTTCTTCCTTAGAAATTTCCCCTACATAACCGTACATTTGAGCGCCAGTGTCCTTCATCAGATAAGTTCTCTGAATCGACATAGCGATATCAAGACCTGGATGATTGATTCTCAATCGATCAAGTCTTGCCACCTCATCACGCGCAAGGTTGGTTTTGATAAGGACTGGTCTGAATGGACCATTCTTTTTCTTTTCGGTATTCACAAGGTGCGTAATTTTCTCTTTTGGAATACCTAGGATATCCCCAATTTCTTTTGCCGTCTTATCCAGCTCAATAGCGTACTGAGGAGTGATGGTCACTTCAAAACCTGGGAAGTTATCCACCAAGATTTGTCCATTACGATCGATGATCATACCTCTCGGAGCCTGAATTTTTTTAATTTTAAATCTGTTTCTCTCAGAAAAAAGTCTTAGTTCTTCACCTTGAAAAATTTGAAGGAACCAGAGTCTTAAAATAAAAATAATAAAAGTAAATGCAATAAGTGCATAAATATATTTAAACCTAGGCAAAAACTCTTTCGCCTCTTCGGGATCATTGAGGTATTCGCTCATAAAAAGCTACCTCCCTCAGAATCAATAGTTTCTTCAATTGGCGTAATGCGCTTGATTAAACTGTAAAGGAACGGACTGATAACAAAAGCCAGAATACTTTGAATAAACCAGGTGAGAACTTGCGATAAAGATGTGGGTTGGGTTTCAAATACCCAAGCAAAAATAAACATCAGGATATGAAATACTAAAACAGACGATGCATACATCACGGAATAATAAAATTGCCCTGGTACAAAGACTCTATTTCTTACGGCTAGAACTAAGAAGAAGAGAAAAGTTTGCGCAAGAAGCAAGTATCCCAGAGGTTGCATTGTCAAAAGATAAAGACAAAGACTTGGAATATACACAATAAGTAGAGATTCAACAGGTGTGCGGTATAGAAATACGAACACAACGACAGAAAGCCAAATTTGAGGATTAGGAATAGGTGAAAACACTCTAGGCCATAGAGACGTCTCTAACGTTGCAAAAAGCACAACTAATAAGAGATTGAATACAATGTGAAAACTGCGCTTATCCCGTTCGGTCATCTTAATCCTTGATGCTCATCTCTTTAATTTTTTCTTGCACTTCAACTTTGTCGTTTGCTTTGATTACAACAAAGACAGCTTCGCTATCAAAAGTAGAAACCAAGGGTTCGACTTGCACCTCTTGAGTGATGCCATAATCTTTTTTATCGACTCTTGTTACTTTCCCAATTGGAAACCCTTTTGGAAAGATATGGTCAAGGCCCGTCGTAAGAACAATGTCACCAACTTGAACGTCATCTGTTCTTTGCAAATATTTGAGTCTGCACACGCTCGGAGAAACACCCTCAAGGATTCCTCTCGAACGAGATCTGTCGATCACAGCATCGATATCCGAGTAACGATCGGTGAGAGTTAAAATTTGCGAAAAATCTTTTTCCGTATTCAGTACAGAGCCCACAACTCCAACTGGAGTGATAACTGCTTGTCCTGGAACAACTCCATCATCAGAACCTTTATCAATAAAGAGGGTAGAGTGTTGGCCAAGGATATCATGACCGATAACTCTTGCCGTTAATAATGTGTGAGGAGATTCTTTTTTAAACTCGAGAAGACTTGTGAGACGATCATTTTCGCTTTTGATTTCTTTGAACTGACTGAGATTTGCTTCGAGTTCATTGAGTTTTTCTTTAAGCAACCTGTTATCCTTGCGAATGTCTACTAAGTTCAAATACAAGCTTGTTGTATCTCTTACACCTAAACTGAAATTTGTAAAAATATTTTGTAAGAAAGAAGATGTGATGAATACAGGCTTTAGAAACCAAGCGAGTTGTTCTTCTTTGCGCTTAACGTTAATGGCAACGAGCGGAATTGCGACCAACACGATAACTATAATCAATTTTTTAAAATCAAACGGGAAGATATTCATAGTTGCTTTGACCTCTATATGAATAAAGTTATCAAACCTCTTTGAAGATTCCAATAAACTACTTGAAAATTTTAAAGAAAATTGCGGATAATGACGTTTCAAGACCAAAGCACTCTAGGAGACTATAATGAACATGCTCGATTCACTAAAGAAAAACCTTACTCGTAGAAACATCCTTGCATACCTGATTTTCGGCGCGATCATTTTGGTATTTGTACTGTTCGGTTACCAAGCCAGCGGCCCCCAGATGATGGGTTATGCAGCAGTCGTGAATGATAAAACGATCAGCATCCCAGAATTCCAAAATAGCCTCAATCAAATGATGCAGTTCTACTCAGGATTGATGGGCGGAAAAATCGGTGATTCCCCTGAAATGCAAGCTCAGATGAGAAACTCTGCGTTAGATCAATTGATTCAACGTGAAGTGGTTTCGCAAGTTGCTCACAAAGAAGGCTTTATAGTTACAGATGCAGAAATCAGAGATATTCTTTTAAAAGCTCCGACGTTTCAAAAAGACGGAGTTTTCCAAAGATCATATTATGAAGCTTACTTACAAAACCAAGGAACTACGGCGGCACGTTTTGAAAATCAATTAAAGCGTGACATGGTAGTGGATAGAGTTCGTCGTGTGATTTCTGAAGGTATCGTGCCGTTCAATAGTGAGCTTAAAAAAATTCAAGTATTGAAATCAAAGGCTTACACTGTGGACTTCATGAAGATTGATGAAGTTGCGTTAAAAGATAAAGTATCACTTGAAGAGTTGGGTGGAAGGCTTAAGGATTCAAAAGCTTTCGAAGCTGACGTCCAGAAGTTGGGCTTAAAGTGGCAGACGGCTAAACCTGTATCATTAGATTCAGATACAATCCCTGAGGTGGGTGCATCTGAAAGAGTGATGGGTGAAGTATTTAAACTCACAGAAAAGGGACAAGTGGTTCCTGAATTGTTGTCCACGCCGCAAGGTTACTTTGCTGTAAGATTGAACAAAATTGAAAGCAAGGCTGTGCCGGCAAACCCTGAAAATCTTGATGCCACGAAGAACCAAATCGGATCGCAAAGATCGAATGAGTTTTTATCAAAGTGGACTCAAAATGCTTCAAAGAATTTTTCTATTGAAAAGAATTTGGCGTTGATTGGGCAGTAGGGACTGTCGCCCATCCATGGTTGACGATTCGCGAAACCCACGCCATCCCGGCGTGGCCTCTTCGAGGTAAAGTTTCACGAATTAATTTTCTAATTGGTTTATTAAAAAAAATCTAAAGACAAGGTCGAGCGGCCACGATGGCCGATCGAAACGGGTTCAAAAGGGCAGTGGCCCTTTTCAGGCAGGATGCCTTTCCTACGCCTTATTTAAACCTTTAGACCATTCATTGATTTTAATCAGAGTTTCTTCCGCGATGTTTTGGAATTTCACACCATAACTATTGTTGCTCGACATCCAAACAATCTGGCCTTTAACATTTAAGTTTTCGCTACCAGCCGGGTTTGCGATATTTAATTCCAATGAATTGCCCAACTTTAATATCGCATTCGAGCTAAAGCTCAAGCCGCCTAATGAAATTGTGCCCACTGAACCCAGGTATTCCTTGTGCCCAGTTTGGATTTGAACTTGTGAGCCCAAAAAGTAACGTTCGTAGCGACGTTGGTACTTTGTATTTTGGCGCATAGTTAAAGCCACCGCCATTGGGATCATCAATACTAAGAACGTAATGATCACCGAGAAGGGCTGAGCACCATTATTTTTTGGATTGCTTTGGTGTTTTTCGTAGTCTGTGTACACCTTCTGAACTAAACCACAGCCACCCGCTTCCGATGAAGGGCCTCTCATAGCGGCATCATATGAAGATGCATTGTAGCTTGGAGAAAAAGAACTAATACTTGTTGCTTGTGCAGTTTGCACTGTAACTTTTGAATTCATCCTACCGTTATTGCTGACTTTATTATCTAACTTATAGGACTCGTTTGAGTCTTTCACTGAATTGGAATTAGAGTCTATGAAAGGTTGGTCTATGGCACCAACAAGAATGTTCTTTAATTGGTAACCAATCATAGTTGGTTTTTCATAATTCATCATCGCGGCAACACCTGCTATAAAGGGAGCGGCCATACTTGTACCACTCATAGAGATATGACCGCCGCCAGGAACAGAACTTGTGATTCCAACGCCAGGTGCTGCGATATGAACAGAGCTCAATCCGTAGTTTGAGAAGTATGGTAAGTAGTCAAAAGAGTTGGTTGCCGCAACGGCGATCACATTCGGAACCGGATATGAAGCAGGGTATGTCGGAGTATTATCAATATTGAGGCCTGAGTTACCAGCAGCCGCTACGAAGAGTGTGTCATTATCATAGGCATAAACAATCGCCTGATGAAGTGGAGTGCTATAAGCACCACCGCCCCATGAGTTATTTAAAATTTTTGCGCCTTTTCGAACAGCGTAATAGATTGCGCTCACGGCATCGGAAGTCATCCCGATACCATCACAGTCGAGGAATTTTACAGGCATGATTTCTAATTTTGATTGAGTGATGTCACCATCATAGACTCCGCCCATATTTGGGATGACGTCTTGAGTAGAACCTCTCACAATACCGGCAACGTGGGTTCCGTGGTCGTTACAATCACTCACGTCATTATTATTAGAAACAAAATTCCACCCGTTAACATCGTCGATGTATCCGTTTCCGTCATCATCAATACCGTTTCCCGGAGTTTCGCCCGAGTTAGTCCAGATGGCATCTTTTAGTGATCTATGATTTATATCCACGCCCGAGTCGATCACGGCAACGACAGGTTTTGCTCCAGTGGGCGAGAGAAGCGCCCATGTTTCAGGAATATTGATCGGAGCTCCTGTTTGGCCGTAGGGAAGAGCGTTGGCTTCGTTTTGTGAAGGTGCATAGTTTTCATCAATATAGTTTTGAAGCTCTTCATCGCTCATGATTCCAGTTTCTTTAACAGCAGTTGCCGCTTGCAGATAATAGTTGGGTTCTGCGTATTCAACTTCTGGGTCATTCTTGAGGTCTAATATAACATCAGATACTTTTTGATCGTCTTTGATTTTATAGTGGAAGGCGCCAACATCACTCCACGCTGTTTTTACAGAGAAGCCTTTTTGAGCCATAATTCTTGAGTTCGATTTTTGAGCTGCTTGTGCTTTTGCTTTAGAAGAAAAACTTTTGCCGCCAGAATCTGCTGCAGGAGTTTTATATTTTACGATGATCTCGCCTGGCACATAACTTTTAGTTAGTGATTGCGAGAACGCACTTTCAGAAATAAATAGTGAGCCTAGAAATGTAACAGCAAACACTATGAGAAAAAAGAATCTCATCAAACGCTCCACGTATGGGTTGATTGGCTATACATACTTCTCGGCGAAAGGACTGTTGAACCTTGAATAAATCCAGGAATAAAAGAGGAGGTTAGATGCGATTTTCATCTAAAGACAATCAATATGAAGCAGCGGTGAATATGTGTATCAAGGTGAGACAGAAATAAAAAAAGTGCTTGGAAGTTGCCAAAAAGTGGCTAAAAGTTTTCCGTTATTAAACAACTTTTGGTCTGCTACTTCTTATAATTCTTTTTTAACCCTTTCCAGCACGACAGATAATCTTTTTGGAGTGTCGGCGAGTTCATGGCTGCTTCTGTGGTTTGGAAGACATAGCGGCTTTCAAACATAAAGGCTAAAGTGTGCTCGATCTTGTGCGGTTTCAATTGCGCTTTGCTGGCATTTTCGAAAGTCTGTTGATCGGGTCCATGAGCAGAGAAAGCATTGTGCAGACTCGCGCCACCCGGAGCAAAGCCATCTTGTTTTGCATCGTAAGCGCCATAAATCAATCCCATAAATTCACTCATGCAATTCCTGTGGAAGTATGGAGGTCTGAACGTATTTTCTCCTACCATCCATCGTGGAGGGAAAATCACGAAATCCAGATTCGCTGTTCCAGCGTCACTGGATGGTGAAGTTAAAACAGTAAAGATCGAAGGATCCGGATGATCAAAGCTTACGGTATTGATCGTATTGAAAAGTTTTAGATCGTATTTGTAAGGATAAGTATTTCCGTACCATGCCACTACATCAAGTGGTGAATGGCCGAGATTGGTTTTCCAGAGAGAGCCATTAAATTTTTGGATAAACTCATGAGCTTTGTCTTTTTCCTCAAAGGCCGCAACGGGCGCTAAGAAATGTCTTGGGTTTGCAAGGCCGTTGGCCCCAATTGGTCCAAGATCAGGAAGTCTAAATGGTTTTCCAAAATTTTCGCTCACGTATCCGATTGCAGAATCGGATTGCAATGTCACTTGGAATTTTACACCTTTTGGAATCACGACGATTTCGCTGGGACGAACATTTAAAAAACCAAATTCTGTTTTAAATAACACTTCTCCGGATTGGATGACGATGAGCATTTCGCCATCTGCATTCATAAAAATTCTATCTGTCATAGAATCCGTGATGTGAAACATATGAATGGCAGATCCATTTTGGGTTTTCGGTGACCCAGATTCACAGTAAGTCACAAGTCCATCGATAAAATCTGTTTTCTTTTTTTTCTGTTTGTGATTCGGAGGGTCCCAACGAAGTTGATTAGGTGCTGTTTCTAAATCTGCAACGTGGGTTTGAAAAAGTTTATTTCCAAGATAAGGTTTGAATTCGCTATGAAGAACTGAAGGTCTAATTCTATAGAACCATGATCTGAGGTTTTCGTGTCTTGGAGCGGTGAAGGCAGAAGATGTGAATTGCTCTGCATAGAGACCATGATTCACCACTTGGGGTGAGTTTTGATCTTGAGGTAAGGCACCTTTAACGGCCTCTGTTGAAAATGTATTTTGGAATCCTGACATGTAATCAAGTTTCATTCGAGCCTCCATTGCTGTCTCAGATTGAGATAATATCGATCAATCCCTCAAAAATCCACAAAAGTCTTAAGTAATCAACAGACTTAAGCCGTTAAAGTAGTATGAAGGTCTTTATATTATTAGCAATTATATTTTTCTCGTGGAGAGTCTTCTCTAACGATGGCTACTATTATGAGGGGCGCTATTATAAGATCGACGAATATATTAGGTTCCAGGAAGATCCCGGTTACCAAGCATTTGTGAATGAAAAAAGAGCCGAAGCGCGTAATCAAAGAGTCGGCGTAGAAGAGTATTTTACCGAAATGGAAAAATCTAAGGCTCAGCAAGAAAGAACTCGGCTTCAACATTTAGCAGAAATGGATACGCAACCCGCAGAAAAAGATCTTTCCAAGCTTGAAGCAGAATATGAAAAAGAAAAACTTGCAGAAACTAAAATGAATGAAAAGTATCAGCAGATGTATCTTGCCGAAAGAGATGCGGAAGTGATGAAGTCAAGACCTACTAGAATGGTGGCCTCTGTATTCGAAAGTGGCGAAGATCAACCTCTAAAAAGAGTGCCTCGAGAAAAGCGCAAATACATCCCTAAGGCAAAATCTCCAATAGAACAAGCCAAAGCCAAGAAGAACCACTTTTAGAAATAAAAATCCTAAATATTATCTAAAAAGTTAACAGCCGACCACAAGGCCGATATAATCTTCATAAATAAACAAAATTCAATCGGCCGCGTAAGCGTACAGTTGACATCGGAAGATTTGAGGTATTTAAATTCTTTCGGCTGTTAACTTTTTAGATAATATTAGGATTTTAAAATGCAAACTCCCCAGTCAATTTTTTTTAAAAGTCTCCAAGAAGAAATCTCGAATTCATTAGCAAAAATCCAAGGCACCCCCTTTAGGCAAGACATTTGGAAGCGAGATGAAGGCGGTGGCGGTGATACCCGCATCTTTCTAGACGGAGAATTCCTAGAAAAGGGTGGAGTAAACTTTTCTGAAGTTTTCGGAAAATTCTCGCCTGAGTTTGCCGAAAAAATTCCTTACGGAGAAGGCCTTGATTTCTACGCTACTGGAATCTCTTTAGTGCTTCATCCTAAGAACCCCTTTGTACCCACAGTTCACGCCAATTTTAGATATCTAAAGCGTGGAAGTGCTGCATGGTATGGCGGCGGTGCTGACCTTACTCCTTATTACTTATTCGAAGAAGATGCTATTCACTTTCACAAGACTTACGCCAATACTTTGAATGCATTTAGCAAAGATCTTTATCCAAAATTTAAAGCCACTTGCGATGAATATTTTTACTTGCCCCACCGAGCAGAAACGCGTGGAGTAGGGGGAATCTTTTTTGATTATCAATTAGAAGGTACAGCCTTCGACAGCAAACAGCCTGTATTTGAAATGTCGAAGGCTTGTGGAAATTCATTTTTAAATTCATATTTACCTATTGTGGAAAAAAGACTTCACCTTCCTTTCACAGAGGAAAATAAAACCTTCCAAGAATACAGACGTGGAAGATATGTGGAATTTAATCTGCTATATGATCGCGGAACTATCTTTGGTTTGAAGACCAACGGGAGAATCGAATCTATCTTAATGTCTCTACCACTCAAAGCACGCTGGGAATATGACTACCAAACAAAGCCCGGCAGTCCGGAAGCGGCTTTAGCAAATTACCTAAAGCCCCGGGATTGGATAAATTCTTTAGGCGATTAATTCTTAACGTTTATTTTTCTTTTGAAGAATTCTTTTTACTGGAGCCTTTTTTATGGGCTGATCTTTTTTAGTGCTAGTACCAACCTCTTGCATGTTATTTCCATTAAAAGATTCTGAGGCGCCTTTTCTTGTCACTTGGAATTCTACGCGTCGATTTTGTTCGCGACCTTGGAAGTTTCCATTATCAGAGATTGGACGAGTTTCTCCGTAACCGATAGCTCTAATTTTAGAAACTGGAATGTTATGTTGATCCACGAGATACTTACCAACAGAGATCGCACGCTTCTTGCTGAGTTCAAGATTGTATTTGTTTGCACCAATTGAATCGGTGTGACCTTCGACAACCACTTGCTCAAGTGCCGGTGGGCGCTTTAAGTATGTTGCAAATTTATCTAAAGTCTCAAGAGACTTGTCGTCCAGTTGATCAGAGTTGAATTCAAATAAGATATCGCGAACTAAGAATGATTCTTCTTCCGCGATCGGACCGTCAAGATCATCCACTTCGATAGAAATCACTTCCTCTTCCTCGTTACGAGTCACTTTGTAGATGGGAGAACTTTCTTCTTTTTGAGTGACAGGATCAATCTCTCTTTCTTTTTTGAAGAGTGGGCCGAATGTCCAATTGATTCCAGTATAGATTCTCCAGTCGGGAGTCGCACTGCCTTGGAGAAGTTCTGTTCCGCCCCCTGCATGTAGAGCGATATTTTGAGAAGCATTGTACTTAACGCCTGCTAACCACTCTAGAGAGGAAAGTTCTCTCTGAGTATTGAGAGAGCTTTTTTCTGCGGGCCAGCTGCCAAAGATTTCTGCAATCAACTTTAAATTTAATTCTGTAACATAGTAGCTTGCAGCGAGAGATCCGATCCATTGATTTTCAAAAGGCGCAATTTCTGGAATAGAAGCAATCTGTTCACCAGGATCCCTAAAGCGATAACCAGCATTGATTGCAAGTGCGATTTTTTTGTAAGTTGTATCTGCTGCCAATTCTAAATTGTAAGTGGGGCCTGAGCCTTCTCCAACGAAAGGATTGTTTTCAATTCTATTGAAATTTACGGAACCCACCAGAGCGAGGCCGCCAGTGTTGTCTCCAAAGAGTCTGTACTTGGAATTGATTCTATATTCTGTAAAACCTTGATCGACAAATTCTCCGCCAGCAGTTGTGCTCTTTACGGATTGATCAATCAAATATGGAAAACTGAGTCCGATATCCCAGTTTTCTCCAAGGCCGTAACCAATGTTCATGTCTGCAATAAGAAGTGAATCGTTTTCTTTGCCTTGCGAGAAGTAGGGAAGAGTGTTTTTTGCGTAATTGAAAAACAGCCCCAAGTTGAAAACTCCCGGAGCCAAGGTCTCTGAGGACTGAACCGTTACGAAATCCAAACCGCTCGAGATACTATTGAAGTTCTGAGCGTCTGTTCCTATGACGTTGGCTAGGGAATTGGTTGTCAGTAGAAGAATCATTAAGTAGTTAATAATCTTGATGTTTTTCATTATTCAAGGATGGGTTCAAAATGTCCTTTTTTCAAGGAAAGAGTGGCAGTCCGATAGCTTAAAGTAATATTCTTGACTTAAGGACAGAGAATCTCTAATTTAGCCACTCTTAACAAACACTTGAAATCGAAATTTAAGGAATTTTTATGGCTAAAAAAGGCAAAACAAGAATCATCACAATCGAATGTACAGAAGCCAGAAAAGAAGGAAAACCGCCTTCTCGTTACACAACTACGAAGAACACACAAACTCATCCAGAAAGATTAGAAAAGAAAAAGTACAATCCGTTCTTAAAGAAGCACACGATTCATAAAGAAATTAAGTAATTAATTTTTTATTTAATTATCTTCACAAAAAGCACCTTACAGGGTGCTTTTTTTATTTAAGCTATAGATTCTACCAAACATTTTAGTAGTTCCTACATCCATACCTATCTAATTAATTGTCTTTATATTACAGTTTATTATTCTCCCTTTTACAATTTTCTTATATTCGATTACTCCTACGAAAAACTAATAATATAGAGGAGTTCTATGAAATTATTTATTTTAATCGCTTCAGTGCTTATCTTAAATTCAGCTAAAACTTACGCTTGTTCACCACCGTACTACGCCTTTATTCCTCAGAAAATGGAGATCTCGTCAATGTTAGAGGATAAAGATGTGCAAGCGGCTTTAGAAAAAGCGGTGAATGACAATCGCGGAACTTACATTACTTCCATCAGCACGACAGATGTTGGATATCAAATTGCCTTGTCCAATGAATGTTCAATAGTGGCAGAGCCTCAATGGAAAAAGGACAAGGAACCAGGAATGTGTCCACAGCTTGAAGGTTTTAAAGTAACTACGTCTTGTAAAAAGTGATCACTTTAGATAGGCGCAATTTAGTATATTAACGAATCATAGATCATAATGAATGGAGAAATAAAATATGAAAATTTTTTTTATAGCGATTCTTATGCTGACTTTGTCGAATGTAGCGTTTGCTACGGGCGGGACAAACTGTTCGGTAGAGAACGATGAAATAAAAATTAATGTAAATCTCACTAACGGCCGTATTTTCGGTAATCCCATTGTATCAGGCTCCACGGCGGAAGTAAGGATTAAAAAAAATGGACTCACAGTAGGTATAGAGGAGTACACGTTCAAGAAGTCATATGAAGCTGATGAAATTCCTTACTGGTTTAATGTGGGTAAGGAGTTAAGACTTGGGGCTTATGCTGAACCAGATACTGACAGCGAAGGCAATCCGCTGGATATGTACGTATCTCTCTCATTGGTCATCAATGCCAAACAAGTCAGATGGGCGGATGGTCGTTCTTATAAAGGAACATACACCGTAACTCAAGTTTCCAGCACTCCGGGTACGGAACTCTCAACGAAAACATTTAAAGGCAAAATTAGATGTGAGGGAGAATAATCGTCGAGATACTAGTTTACTTTAAACTGACTTAATAAAGCGCCGACTCAAAAAAGTCGGCGTTTTTTTTAGTTTTTGATTAAGCAGGAACCGCGGGATTGTGTGTCCAAGTTGGGCACCACGCAGTAGGTTTTACTTTTTTGTTGTTATCAGTGATAATTGTGCAAAGACCGTTTTGGAACAATATGCAGTTTGCGCAAGTTTGCTTTTCAAATGTAATTCCGCTTTTTGCAACTTGATCAGCTTTTGCAACTTTTGATTTGTCCTCTACATATTTAATCGTTGCAGCTGCACCTTTTCCAGGTACGGCTTGGCCAACTTCAGCGGCTGCAGCTCCTGCATCCCCTTTTTTCTTCTTCTTTTCTTGAGCAAATGCCATATTGCCCATAGCAAGAACTGCGGGTACGGCAAGAATCATTTTCAGGAAACTACGTCTAGAGTTCATTAGAACCTCCATAGGTTAACGTTAATCATTAAGCTTTCAATGCGTTTTCAATTATTATTCATTTAGATATACTTGGCAAGCGCAAGACAGAGGAGTACATTAAAATATATAAATGAAAGTCAATCTCAAGAAGCTCCAAACTGAAAATGCAATCCTCAATATATTGCTATCGACTTTATTTTTTGCGTTTATGAATGTGGTCGTAAAATACTTAAAGGACATCCCTTTTTTCGAACTCGTATTTTTTAGAGCCACCATTTCCTGCATCATTGGGTACTTTACTTTAAAACAAATGAAGATTTCCTTTAAGCCCAGTAATCCTAAAATGATTTTACTTAGGGGTATAACGGGAACAATTTCCTTAATGCTATTTTTTTATACATTACAGAGAATGCCGCTTACGACGGCAGTTACGATCCAATATTTGGCTCCTCTCTTCACGGCGATTTTAGCGGGATTTATTTTAAATGAGAAAACGACTTGGCTTCAGTGGTTCTTTTTATTGTTTTCTTTTTTGGGTGTGATGATGGTGAAAGGATTTGATTACCGCATCAGCTGGATAGAATTGGGTCTAGGAATTACCGCCGCCTTTATGTCAGGTCTTACTTACAATTTGATCAGAAAATTAAAAGATCAAGAGCCTCCAATAAGAATCGTATTTTACTTTCCGATGGTAAGTGCAATCATTTCATTTCCATTTTTGTTTACAGAGATAGGTGGTGGATGGGTTACGCCAGATTTTAGACAATCACTACTCTTTCTCTTTTTAGGGATTGTGACGTGGTTTGCTCAGCTTTTTATGACCAAGGCTTACCAGGCGGATGCCCCAGGCTATATCAGTATTTTTAACTATCTCGGAATTTTCTTAGGCGCAGGCTTTGGTTACATCTTTTTTGATGAGACTCTGACTGTTCTTGCAAGTTTCGGGATTTTGATTATCCTTGTAAGTGTAGTTTTAAGTACGCTTTATCAGAACTATATTAAGCGCAAAGGAAAATACGTTGGCAAACTCACACGATAATCACAATCACGATGACCATGGCGGGCATGATCATAAACATGATCACAAGCCTGGTCATTCACATAGTCACCATGGGCATCACCATCATTATGTTCCGGGTATGACGACACAAAAAAAGTTATTCGTGGTTTTCCTTTTAAATTTTACTATGGCCATTGTAGAACTGATCGGTGGCATCATGACAAACAGTACAGCAATTCTTTCTGATGCTCTTCATGATTTTGGAGACAGTTTGTCTTTAGCTCTCAGTTGGTATTTAGAAAAAGTTTCTAATAAGAAAAGTGATAAACAATTCTCTTTTGGTTATCGTAGATTTTCGCTTCTTGCAGCTGTAATCAACTCAGTAATTTTATTGGGTGGGTCGATTTGGATTTTGACGGAAGTGATTCCTAGACTTATGAATCCAGAGTCGGTGCATGCCAAAGGAATGATGTACTTTGCTATTGCGGGACTGGTCGTAAATGGTGCGTCTGTTTTGTTGATAAGAACCGGGACCTCGCTGAATGAAAGAGTAGTTTCATGGCATTTGATGGAAGATGTATTGGGATGGCTTGCGGTGCTGATTGTCTCCATCGTTTTGCAGTTTAAAGACATTCCGATTCTTGACCCGATTTTATCATTGATGATCACTACGATCATTGTGTTCAATGTGTTTAGGAATTTTAAGCAAGTCTTTTTCGTATTCATGCAATCAACCCCAGCTTCGATCAATCAAACTCTGATAGAGGAAGCATTAGCAAAGCACAAAAGTATTTCTAAGGTTTATCACACACACGTTTGGTCTCTCGATGGTGAAAGACATGTGCTCACTACGCATATAGTTCTCAAGGCTGACGCCGATAAAGAGAGTTATCTTGAAGTGCAAAAGTGGGCGAGAGATGAAGTTAAAAAATACGGTCTCTGGCATACCACTATTGAGATAGAGTTCACGGAATCTACGACAGAATGTTAATTTCTTTTAATATATTCAGTTCGGCACAGCCTTTGCTCTTAAATCCATTATAAATTGTTTGAATTTTAACATTCAGGTCTCCAGGCTATTTGGTAAGATCTAAGGAATTTTATATGAAATTATCTAGTTTGATTTTGGCACTAGTTTTAACTTTTAGTGTAATCGGTTCAAAAGTTTTCGCGAATACCTGTGCAGGTCTTTTTGAGTCACAGGTTCTAAAACAGCTTCTAAAGAATGTTGAAATGTCAGAGCCAGTATCCATGAATGCGGGTGATGTTTTATTGGACATGTTCGAGCAAATCTTAAATGCTCCAAATAACTCTACTGTAAAAATTTATACAAAAACCATTAGAAACGACGGGATTGGTGCTTTGCTACTTTTGGTGTCAGTTCACGAATCTAGAAAAGGACGCGGTTTAAAATTCGAATTCAATCTAGAAGATGATTCTGTTTCTAGAATTCATAGTCTCTTTGCAGAAAGATCCACAAACAAAGTGAATCTTAGTGATGCGAGTACTTTAGAAAAATTCCGTGGAGATTCAGTGGTCGTAATTCAAAACAAAGACTACGCCAGCGTATATAGATTCAACGGAGATTTGACATCAATAAGTCTTAAAAATTCTGCTAAAAAAAGACCTATTCCCGTGACGTATGAGGGGCGGAATATGTTGAGAGCGTCACCATTTCATAACGTCGATGGTGTTCAGTATGTACTATTTAAGGATTTGGATCAGGCTTCTTTAGATTTTATTTCGAACATAGGCGGTTCATACGATTTGAATCACAGATCCAAAATTAAAATGGAAGAAAACGATATCGTCATGATCAGTGAAAAAGCCTATGATCTTGCATTGCAATTGTATGTACAGAAAAAAGGATCGGCTCCTAAAGAATCTATGAATATGCTTCAGATTTTAAAAGCTGCACTCTAAAAATTCTTCCACATCATGGATTCGGTCGGTTGATCAGTTCTTGCGTTGTACTTCGCATTTGATTTTTTGTTGTAGTAGTTTGTGATGTCGCCTTTGATTTCAAAGTAAATCAGCTGACCAATCGGCATTCCTGCATACACTCTCACAGGTTTTTTCACAGAAATTTCCAAAGTCCAATAGTTACAGAAACCCACATCACCTTTACCAGCCGTGGCATGGATATCGATTCCTAAACGACCGACGCTAGATTTTCCTTCAAGGAATGGAACATGTTTGTGAGTTTCGGTGTATTCTTCCGTCACGCCCAAATAAAACTGATCAGGCATTAATACATAACCTTCGGGTGGGATGGTTACGGGTTGAATTTTATTGTGTTTCTTAGAATCTAAAATTTCATCTGTATAGAGAGCAAGAGTTGCTCCGAGATGCACATCGTAGGAGTTGGTGCCTAAACATTTTGGTCTATAGGGTTCAACAACGATGGATTTTTCTTCAATGCACTTTAGAATTTCTTGGTCTGTGAGAATCATGATTTTCCTTGGTTTAGATAGAGTACCTTTTAGCAATCAGGGGGAGTCTAAGCAATAAGGTTGCAATGCATTATTTATAATTAGCTCTTAAAAGCTACAAGGACTTCTCATGTTCAGATATGTATTTATTTAGTGAGCAGTATCAAAAAAGTACCAAAAAAATATCAGCCGAAAGGTTACAAGATTTTGCATGAAGATGTAGATCTTTTGGTGGGGAGCAAGTCGCCGGGTTATCTTACGGTGGCGGCGAAGTTTGATAAAGTGAATACGATTCACAATGCTCTTAATCAGTATGTGAGAAAAGGAAATCCTCGTTCGCGGAACTGCGTCTTTGTGGTGCACAGATTGGATCAAGCAACTTCAGGAGTTTTGATTTTTGCAAAAACGGAAAGCGTTCAGCAGTACTTAAAAAACAATTGGAAATCTACAGTAAAAACTTACTACACGATCGTTCATGGAAAAATGAAAGATAAAAAAGGTTTGATCGAAAGTTATCTCACCGAAGATGAAGATTACGTGATTCATTCAAGCCAAAAAGACAACCAAGGTAAGCTTGCGCAAACGGAATACGAAGTTCTAAATGAAACAGATAAATATTCTTTGATAAAAATAAACCTTCTTACAGGTAGAAAAAATCAAATTCGTGTCCATATGGCAGACAAAGGTTGCCCTGTTGTGGGTGACGAGAAGTACGGAAAGAAAGATAATTTTAGAGATCTATACCTTCACTCAAGCTCCATTGAATTCACGCATCCCTTTAAAGCACGGAGAATGAGCTTTAAAGCGGATGTTCCTTCTTATTTTAAAAAGTTAATCGAATTTGATTACTGAGCCTTAGATATTAAATATCTTTTGATTCAATAATTACGGTTTCTTTAGAAAGTACTTTGGCTTCGTCAAGCATTCTTTGAGCGAGCAGCCGAGCATCGGTACCTACAATTTTTTGAAGTTTAGTAGGTAATATTAAAGAAATTTTTTTAAATGCTTCAATAAATAATTTCTCGGTAGGTCGCCTTGCTTTTCTATTTCCAATAAGTAATCCAGGTCTGAAGATTACAAGAGAAGGTATGTCTTGCGCCATAAGGGCAAGCTCTGTTTCGCCCTTGATCTTGCTGTAGAAAATAGGAGACTTGGGATTAGCACCTGAAGCTGAAACCACGGTGAGTGATTTTGCATCGTTGGCTTTAGCAATTTTTGCAAAATCCACAATGGCATTGAAATCAACTTTACGAAAATTTTCTTTGCTACCGGCGTCTTTAATGGTTGTACCTAAGCACGAAAAATAAAGATCTCCTTTGAGATCTAAAATGTGTTGATCGAGCTTAGAAAAATCAGAAACAATAACTTCTTTTAGCTTCGGACTGTTAATATTCAAAGACTTTCGCGATACAGAAATTACGGAGGTGATTTCTGTATTTGTCAAAAGAAGTTGCACAAGATATGATCCAACCAATCCGGTAGCTCCTGCGATAACTGCTATCATTTTACCTACTTCACCGTGAATTCTAGTTTTTCATTTTTAACATCAATCTCTACATGAGATCCATCTTTGACTTCGCCGGCGATAAATTTTCTCCCAAGTTGAGTTTCGATATTGCGTTGGATAAATCTTTTTAAAGGCCTTGCTCCGTAAATTGGATCGTAGGCTTCTTCCGCAATAAATTTTTTCGCTTTTTCCGTCACAGAAATTTTAATATTTCTATCGGTTAGACGTTTTGTGATTTGTGCCAATTGAATATCTACGATTTTTCCGATCTCTGAGAGTTTCAGCGGGCTAAACAATACCACCTCATCCACTCGGTTTAAAAACTCTGGACGGAAGTGACTTGTTAGTTCTTTTAAAACTCGATCTCTAGTTTTTTCTGAAATATCTCCGCCGTCTTTGATTTCTTCAATTAGGATTGGCGCGCCAATATTGGAAGTCATAATGATCACTGTGTTCTTAAAGTTTACTGTTTTTCCTTGAGAGTCTGTCACTCTACCGTCGTCTAAAACTTGCAGAAGAACGTTGAACACATCTGGATGCGCTTTTTCAATTTCATCAAACAGGATTACAGAGTAGGGTTTGCGTCTTACGGCTTCAGTGAGTTGTCCGCCTTCATCGTAGCCTACATATCCTGGAGGTGCGCCGATCAAGCGAGATACCGCATGCTTTTCCATATACTCGGACATATCAATGCGGATGATATTGTCTTCGGAATCAAAAAGATTTTCTGCAAGGGCTCTTGCGAGTTCTGTTTTGCCAACACCCGTTGGTCCTAGGAACATGAATGAGCCAATTGGGCGCTTAGGATCTTTGATTCCAGCTCTTGCTCTTATAACTGCATCAGAAACAAGTTCTACGGCTTCGTCTTGGCCAATCACGCGGTCGTGTAAAATTTCTGAAAGTTTAAGAAGTTTATCTTTTTCGCCTTGAAGAAGTCTTTTTACAGGAATGCCGGTCCACTTGGCAACAATGTCTGCGATTTCGTCTTCATTCACTTCTTCTGTCAAAAGTTTTGTTTCTTGCGCGTTTTCTTCTAAGCCTTTTAATTTTTTCTCGAGCTCTGGAATTTTACCCAGTTTTAGTTCTGCGGCTTTTTCTAAATCATAGCTTCTCTCGGCTTTTTCGAGTTCGTTTCGGTATTGCTCAATCTGTTCACGGATTTTCCGAACATCTAAGTTTTGACCTTTTTCTTTTTCCCATTGAGCTTTCATGGTTGAGGATTCAGTTTTAAGATCTGCGATTTCTTTTTGTAATTTCTGAAGGCGATCTTTACTTTGTTCGTCTTTTTCTTTTCTTAAAGCCGTCTCTTCGATTTGTAGCTGCATCATGCGTCTCGTGATTTGATCGAGCTCTGAGGGCATTGAATCGAGTTCTGTTCGGATTTTTGCACAAGCTTCATCGACCAAATCAATCGCTTTATCAGGTAAGAATCTATCAGTAATATACCTATCAGACAAAACCGCAGCAGAAACCAGGGCTCTGTCTTGAATCTTTACGCCATGATGCACTTCGAATCTTTCTTTGATCCCTCTCAAGATAGAAATTGTATCTTCCACGTTGGGTTGTTCGACCAATACAGTTTGGAAGCGTCTTTCTAGAGCCGGATCTTTTTCAATGTATTTACGATACTCATCAAGTGTTGTAGCGCCAATGCAGTGGAGCTCTCCACGGGCAAGCATAGGCTTTAGCAATTGACCAGCATCCATTGCTCCGTCTGATTTTCCTGCACCCACAATTGTGTGCAACTCATCAATAAATAATACGATTCTTCCTTCGGATTTTTTAATTTCATTGAGAACGGCTTTTAACCTCTCTTCAAATTCGCCGCGGTATTTTGCTCCGGCAACAAGGGCGCCCATATCGAGAGCAAATACCGTTTTATCTTTCAGCCCTTCAGGCACATCACCACGAACAATTCTTTGGGCCAAGCCTTCGGCGATAGCTGTTTTACCTACCCCGGGTTCACCAATCAAAACAGGATTATTTTTTGTTTTTCGAGAGAGGATTCTGATAACGCGACGAATTTCTGAATCTCGACCGATCACAGGATCCATTTTTCCGTTGTTGGCTTCTTTTACTAAATCACGACCGTACTTTTCTAAAACTTGATATGTCTCTTCTGGATTTTGTGATGTCACTTTTTGGCTTCCTCTAATTTTGGTTAAAGTTTTTAAGAAATTATCTTTAACGATCGAGTTTTTCTTAAAAATTTGGAATATATTTTGCGGTTCTTGTTTTTCTAAGACCGCTAAAATAAAATGTTCTACGGAAATATATTCATCGCCAAATTTTTTGGCTTCTTTTTCTGCGCTCGACATTAAAAGATTTAATTTTGGTGTAATATAAATCTTATTGGGATCGGCGCCAGAACCGGTAACACTGGGACGCTTGTTTAATTCTGTTTGAATATCATTTGTTATATTCTTTAAATTTACACCTAGGTTATTAAATATTTCTGGAATGAGTCCGTGATCTTGCTTAAGTAGTGCGTAGATTAGATGATCTACATCCACATCTTGATGTTTATTTTCTGCGGAGATATTTTGAGCGCTCTGAAGGGCTTCTTGGCTTTTTTGTGTAAATTTATTTATATCCATGGCTCTAATGTGTTGTTCATAACAATTTCTGTCAAGGGCGAGCATTAGTAGTTTTTAAGAATTCTAATAATCGATCAGTTGGCTTTTAGGAAGGCCTTGACAGCTTTGAAAGCACTTACACATTTAATGTAGATCAAGTGGTTACAATCCACTTTAATAGGAGGAAAAGTTATGAGAAACAACAATTCATTAATATCCAGAAATTACTATGGGTCTGGGATTCCAAGCTTATTCCAGGACTTCTTTAGAGACCTTGGTGATGGTTGGGATAAATCTTTAACACCGTCTTTAACTACGGACTTTGTTCCAAGTTTAAACATTAGCGAAACGGAAACCGCGTACAAAGTTGTTGCGGAACTTCCGGGCATGGAAGAAAAAGATTTTGATGTAACGATTGAAGATAATATTTTAAGAATAAAAGGTGAGAAAAAAGCAGAGTCAGAAAATAAAGATGAGCATTACCATCGTTATGAGGCGAGTTATGGAAGCTTTGAAAGAGTATTGAGACTTCCAGAAGCGATAGATTCTGATGCCTCAAAAGCAAGCTTTAAAAATGGCGTTTTAACTCTGGAGATTCCGAAAAATAAGGAAGTCTCTAAAGTTAAAAAACTAAAAATCGCCTCATCTTAATCTTATAGTATCTTATAGTCGGTGAAGGCGGAAATTTTCTCTTGGTTTCCGCCTTCTGATGCAGTACTTTCTTTAGAAAGTATTAGCCATTTTTTATTTATTTCAAGGGAGATTCATATGTCTAAAAAAGCAGTAAAAACCTTATCCGCTCCAAACCCCGTGGGTCCTTATTCGCAAGCTATAGCCAATGGTCCATTCTTATTCTGCTCAGGCCAAATTGCAATTGATCCAAAAACGGATGAAGTAAAATCTTTGGCATCTGTTCAAGATCAAACAAAATTAGTCATGGAAAATATCAAAGCTGTTCTTAGCTCCAACGGAATGAATTTTTCGCACGTGATGAAAACAACGATTTTTATTTTAGACATGGCTGATTTCGGGAACGTTAACGAAGTTTACAGTCAATATTTTCAAGAACCTTATCCTGCAAGATCAACGGTAGCGGTAGCGGGTCTTCCCAAGGGCGTAAGAGTCGAAATCGAAGTTCTGGCTCATAAAGAGTAAAATGCTTAAAAATCAAACCCCATGGTTTTTTATTATTATCTTTGGAGTGGTGAGTGGAATACTCACCTTGGGGTTTTATTTAAAAGAGCTAAAAAACGTGAGAACAGAAAAAGTAACGGCATGGACAGAGGATTCTGTGGCTGATTGCGCGGTAGTTTTGACGGGGAGTCGCGGGAGAGTAAAAGATGGTTTGGCACTTTTATCTCGCGGGTCTATACGGAAACTTGTTATTTCTGGAGTTTATGAAAAGGCTAACCTTCGAGATATTTATCCTGAGTGGCCTTATTACGGAGATCTAAATCCCGATGATGTGATCTTAGAAAAATATTCTAAGACCACTTTTGGTAATGCCTTACAAACCTATACACTGGTGGATGCTTTTAAATGCAAAGATATGATCCTGATCACTAGCCAAACTCACATGTACCGTGCCTACAAAACCTTTAAAGCAAATTTCCCGAAGGGCTTTAATATCATAAAAAGAAGTGTTCTCGGTGGCGATACCTCTGAGGAATATGAAGAAGCGATTAAATCTTTGTTCTATTCAGTATGGACTTATTGATAGCTAAGCTGCATTCACTTTAAGAGCTACTTTGAAAAAAGTGTACTTGAGATTATTTTTTATTCGCAACTTAAAGAGTACTTATGTTTTTCAAAAGTTAGCGATGACATACTGCCCATATCATCTAAGAAAACTTCAAGTTCGATGCCTTTTTCTCTATTCATAAATATGTCATAAAATAAAATTTCAGGCTCTTGAATTCTATCGATTGAAAGTGTTTCTTGGATTGAAGGTGGCATTTCTAGACTCAGATATAACTTTTTTTCTGATTCAAAAACTTCTGCGTAAATGTCATTTTCGACTAGGTCGTCAGAACTGCCGTAGCATTTATAGATTGTACGTGGACTTGTTTTTGATTTTTTAGAAAGTGTTGAATACGCCATGCCGTAAGAAATAGGCTCTCCTGCGTTGTGGTCTATAGCTTCTGCATACATGAGGTTATCCATAAATTGTTGGGCATCTTCAGTGATGATTTTAAAGTCAGAACTACTTTGCGCTTTATCAAAATCTTCTTTTGAAGTCCAGTTCATGTAAGCCACTTCGTAGTTCTCATTGGCAAGAACAATGTAGCCCTTGAGGCCTTGAGTGCCCAATTGGTTTTTTACTGACTCGATGTGATTTTTTAGTCTCAATAAAAAATTTTGTGAATCGAGATGATCTTTTCTCAGGCCAATATAAACTCTATTGTAACCAGAAGACCAATCTATTGGCTCTCCAAGCATATCATAGGCGGCATTGTGGGTTAGATTTTGAGGCGGCTGTTTTGAGTAATCGATAAAAGTCTTAGCACTGCTTGAAGTTTCTTTATCAAAAATATCCCAGTGCTTTGCTGAATAGTTCTCTCCTGCTGGCGTTGCACGAATTTCTCGGTAAGTTTGTTCTGAGCTTAACCCCACCAATGCAAACTCATCGGGAACGTAAGACGGTTTTTCTTTAGGTGGTATAATCACTAAATAATTATTGAGTGCTTTTTTTGTACCATACAAATCTAAAGTGTCTTTCATAAAGATAGCGACTTGTTCGTGAAGGTCATTTTGAGTAAGTTGGGATCTCTTAAATCCCTGCCACACCCTAAAGTAATTTGCAGTGGGTGAGGCGTGAGAGGATAGAGAAAACGCCATTATTAATAATAAGATTTTTGTGCAATTAAACATTGAATATCTCCTTGTTTTAAATTCAAAAAGAAATTATGAATGTTTAGTATTAAAGTAAATTCCTATAAATTATATACTCAGCATAAGGTTTATCTATGGATATGAATATTAAGACAATTCGGATATTTATCCAGGTTATCAGAGATGGTTCCTTCTCTAAGGCCGCAAGGTCTCTGAAAATGACTCAGCCAACTATAAGTCAGCAGATCTCGCGACTTGAGCAGATTCTAGAGGCAAGGCTCTTTGAAAGGGTTGGTCATAATATTGTTCCTACAGATGCAGCTAGGGAGTTTTATAATTTTGGAAATAAACTTGTCGAGAGTGTCGACGAGTTTCAAGGTGAATTCAAGACAAGCAGATCTCAACCCAAAGGATTGGTTCGATATGCCATGCCTGAAAGTTGTCAGTGGACGCCTCATTATAAAAAAATAATGTCACAGCTTACGCAGTATCCAGAAATTGAATTTGAAATTTCAATCCTGCCTAATGATAAAATTGCAGAAGGAATTATAGATGGAACTTTTGATTTTGGATTTGTAACAGGTGAGAAGCTAACTCCAGAGTTGAGATTTGAGAAATTCTCAGATGAACAATATTCGTTAGTTGGTAAAAGTACTGATCTCTTTGAGGCTTTTGTTTCGAAGAATGAATCTCTGCGAATCATCAGTTATCCAGGGTGGGAGTTGTTCTTCACAACCTGGGCAAAGACCAATGGTGTATGGTCTAAATTTAAAAACAATATGAGAAAGCCCACAGTAAAAATAGGAACGTTGGCAGGAGCCATATATGCACTCAAAGAAGGAGCTGGAGTTGGGGTGTTTCCAACTCACTGTTTGTTTGAAGAGCTTCGCTCTAAAGAGTTAAAAGAATTCAAGCTCAAGAATGAAATTGCGTCTTGCCCGATATTTCTAGCCAAGAAAATTGGTTCTAAACAAACAAAAAGAACAGAGCTAATTGTAGATTTATTAAAAAAAGCCAAATTTGATTTGGTTTAACCAGTTTTTTTAACAATGTTGACGTTGAAGAGAGATCTGAAGGCTTTAATCAGTTGGGGATCGTATTTTCTGTGTTCTGTGAGTAGCAGTGCAAGAGCGTCTTCGGGTTTATAGAGTGATCTCCCACCACGTTTTGTGGTGAGCGCACTAAAGGCATCGGCGATGGCTATAACTCTTGCGGGGTAAAAGATTTCAGCGCCTCGCAAGTTCCGTGGATAACCCGAGCCATCCCAATTCTCGTGATGTTGTTCGATAACGAACTTCACTTCTTCGGGGAAAGCTTTAATATCCTGAATCATTTCTAAGCCAAAATTTGGATGCTTTTTTACTTCAGCCCATTCTTGCGGAGTAAGCTTTCTGTTCACATCATCTATGTCTTCGGGAAGTTTGCTCATTCCGAGATCATGTAAAAGTCCGCCCAGTCCTACAATCATCAAAGTCTTTTCGTTTTGATTTTCATGAGCTCTGGCGAGGAGTACTGCAAACACAGAGGTGGCGATAGCATGACGACAAGGATAAGTTTCGTTTCTTGAAAGGTTAATGAAAGTGGCAAGTCCTTTAGGATCATTTTTCAAAACATCAATATAACTTTTTACAATAGCTTGAGCGCGTCTCAATGATTGCTCATCGAAAACTTTATCTTCGTAAATTTCAAACATTGTTTGCTCAGTCAATTCTTCGATGGCTTTGTGAGCTTCTGTGATTGGAGCTGTCGGATTGGCTTGAAGCTTGTTCATTAAAACTTCGGTTGCTGTGATGTATTCGCGACGTTCGGCCTTATGAATATAAAGTTCTTGCACGCCCTTAGCAGCGTACTTGTGAAAACGTTCGAGGTCTACGGTGTCACCTTTTCTAAAGATCAATGTGAATTTGTCGTCACTGATTTTGACATACACGCCAAAGGGTAACTCTCCCGACATAGACAGGATGTTATCAATACTAATTTGTGAATAGTCTTTAACTAGCGACAAAATTTACCTCTAGATTAACATTAATTAACATTTCGGTTTTTATACCACTGAATTGAAGTCCAGTTGGTTTGTTGATTGTCTCGAAATGAGAATAACCCATGTCTAGGACTTTATGTTGTATTGCCCTCAATGAATGTCTCGACTAAGGTTAAAAATATTCCGATAATAGGCTATGCAACAGAGTTCTAAAGCCTCTCAAAAACCCACACCGCTATTTTTAGATCCAGCCAAGGTGGGAGCTTCTTTAAAGGAAGTGGGTATTGATTATCAGGAGATCGAATCCAAACAAATTGAAACCAGATGGTTTAGGGATCAGATTTCTGAGACCGATGTTTTTGTTTGGATGAATAAAGATCGCAGAATGATTAAGCAGCAAGTGTCCGTGATGGGGCTTTTGACAGAGTGGAATATTTTGGATGGAGTGAGAACGGGCGTCATCCTTGAGAGTGAAATGAGTTCTAAAGACCTGGCGCAAAACGGACTCACTCCGGATGATACTGCCAGTGAAGCGATTCATTTTGACAGAAATCCACAGCAGAGAACTGTGGATATTTCTATTTCAATTTTAAAAAACATGACATGTGTCGAGCCGGAATTAAAAGAATTGATGCTCAGACAGTTCAATCAAGGATTGGGATTCTCTGGGTTTCCCATTTTAGGTTCCCAGAGCTTGGGATCTAATAGTTTGCTCGGTGAGTCTTTGTGGAGTGGGTCATTGTTTTCTAGATTCAAAAACTTCATCTTATCTTGCTTTAAGAAATAAAATCTGAAAAGATGTTTGAGTCATGAAAACATCTTGGTTCTTCTTTAGAAAATTCCTATTTTCCAAAAATGCAGGCTCTGTGACAAAGGCCATTGCTTGGCTTTCACTATTGGGAATTGGGGTGAGCACGATGGCAATGGTTGTTGTGACGAGCGTGATGGGTGGATTTGGAAATGCCATCGAAGATCGTTTGATCAATTTCGAACCGCACCTTATCGTCAAAGCCAAAACCGATGACATTCGTTTAGAAAAAAACATGCTCACAGATCTAGCAGCGGATCTAAAAAAGAAAACAAAGCTCAATGCATTCTTGTTTGATCAAGAGCAAATTGTTTTAAGAACACCCAGTGGACATTACAGTGGAGCGATTGCCAAAGGCTTAGAGGAAAAATCTTTACAGCACTTTATCGAAGCTTCAAGACTATTTGGTCAAAATAAAATCAAAAAATTCTCATGGGATCAAACACCGGAATCCCAAATGGTAATTACAAACCAAGACATTATGATTGGTTCGGAGCTTGCGTATCAAACAGGAGTTTTTGTAGGAGATCAAATTGTTTTAACTCCACCGGAATCCTTGATCTTGCCACCGGGAGAGCTTCCTCAGTTTGTAAAGATGAGCGTAGCAGATATTATCCGAACCAGTGTTCAAAGCATTGATTCTCAAGTCGTGATTTATAAAAAAAGAGAAAAGGGAAAACTTTTTAGGGATTCAATCAGCTTAGAATCGCTCTTGGAAGTTTATCTCGATAATCACAAAGATCTCGATGCCGTTGTGGCGCAAATTGGTCTGATAAATTCTAAAGGTAAGAAATACCAAGTGGAAACGTGGAGAGAAAGAAACTCTTCGCTCTTTTATTCTTTAAAAATGGAAAAGCTTTTGATCAGTTTCTTTTTATTTTTATCGGTTTTAATTGGATGTTTTACGATCGTAACAGTTTTGGTTTTATTGGCGACACAAAAAAGAAAAGACATTGGCGTGCTTTTGACTTTAGGAATGAAGAAAAAAGATCTGGTGCGCGTATTTACACAGATTGGATTTTTGCTTTCCGGGGCGGGAGTTTTACTTGGGTTCTTGGTGGGCCTTGCGATTTGCATAATTTTGGCGAAATTCCAATTTATCAATCTTCCTGACGTTTATTATGACAGAACAATCCCAGTGCAGTTCAACGTGAAGGAATACCTCTGGATTTTGGGCATTACCTTCACCATTAGCTATTTGAGCGCTCGCTATCCTGCGCGCCTGATCACATCGTTTCAACCTCAGGATATTTTGCGTAAATCTTGAAAGACAATTTCAGACTTTAGTCCTGTTGTTCGATTGTCTATAAAACGATACAATTATTGTTAGGGGAGAACACTTTAATGAAGATCTTTATCTTATCAGTTTTAGTGATATTTTTAAATATATCCGAAGCCAGCGCTCAAAGCATGTTAGATTCAGTTTTGCATCCAGTATGTTCAAAAAATCCGCTGAGTTATTCGGCAATTACGAATTGTCCCAAGAAGTTTCCCGTGAAGGCCATAGCAAAATTATTTGATGCTGAACTCGATAAAGTAATTAAAGTATCTGCAAGTCCAAACTTCAGTGAGTTAGAAGTATTCCGCAAAGATGTTAATGAAGAGTCAGGTGAAGGCTACACTAAGTTTCAAACTGTTGATTATGCATTTTATATCAAAACCGATAAAAATAATAAAGTACTTCAATTCCAGCAAGGTGTAGAAGGTTCTGATTGTTTTTATAAGTATAAAATTGATTATGTTGGAAAAAAGAGATTTTGTAATGCAGAACCTGTGAAAATTAGCGATCCAGTTACGAAAACACAATTGGCATGTCAGGCTACCCGCGCAAGAGATCCAATCAAAAATCCTAAAAGAACTGAAAAATCATGTGATGTATTTTTAGAGGCAATATTGAGCTGCTCTAAAGACAAAAAGTCTACGTCCCAATGTTCTCGCCAATTTATGGCAATGCTAGATAAAAAAGACGGGGCATCAAAACCGAAACGAAATCCTTACAATAAACCAATGCCCGAAATAGACGATACTCAGGGAACGAACTAACTGGGTATATACAGTCCGCCTATGATTATAAACTTCAAGTCATTTGTCCGAAAAACAAATTATTGAAAAGAAAAAGTCAGCCTAGAATCTAAGGCTTAATTTTTACCTTAGCCTTTTCAATCGTCGCGGCTAGATTGAGCTTTACAATCTCTGCTCCAAATGTCGGGTTGATGGAATCCAAAGTATCACACGCTTTATGCCAGCAAGGTGTATGCGTATTCCAGTGTTCAATCGTGAGCAGGGTTTCGATTCCCGCTTGAATAAACGGTACATGATCAGAGGCCCAAGCATCTAGCATGATGTTGGGAGTGAGCGCAGTGTATTGTGTTGTGAGAGTCGCCATCCATTTTGCGAGGTCTTCGAATTGATCTTCCGTCTCAAGATCTACAACACCATTAGAATTGTAAGCGATCATGTCCATGTTCACCACAAAGAGAACGTCTTTTTTAAGACCATTTTTCTCTAAGTATCTAACGTATCTTTCGGCGCCTACAAGCCCAACCTCTTCGTCTTCAGTGAGCATAAATAGAATTGAGTAATCACTTTCAAAATCCTTTAAGGCATTGGCAATTTCAAGCACACCAGCTGCGCCACTCGCGTTGTCGTCTGCACCCATTGTTCTAGCTACAGTATCCATATGGCCCATCACGATAACAAATTTTGAAGAATCAACTTTTCCTTTTTTCCAAGCTTCGATATTAAAATTGTGAGTTGTTTCGTAACCCATTTTTTCGAATTCTTTAACGAAGGATTCAATGGCTTTAGTATTTGTACGCGGTCCAAAATCCGTGATGCTTTTTACGCGATTATAGAAAGAATCTGGAGTGATACTTTTAAGAACTTCTTTGATTTCGGCTTTAGCCTTCATCCTGCTAAAAAATTGAGAGATATGAGAGGAGGTAGAATAATTATTCTCATAGGCAACTAATGAGTCAGGGTTGAAGGGGCGTAAGTATTGCTTTAGATGAGAAGGGATTGTGTCATAGGAGTAGTTCTCTCTAAACTCAACCACTTGTACACGAGCCTTACTGATGAATGAGTAAGTGTATTTCCCAATTTCACTCACGATATTGTGATCGTGGACTTTTATCGCCCAGTATCTTCCGTTGGAAGCGGTAGACTGAACTTCTGATCCTTGAATGAGAATCACCGATAATAAAATAAAACTGATAATGAGTGCTTTGACTTTTTGTGACATCCTTGTTCCCCTCGAGAAATAGCGTACCACTAAAATCACCGGTGTATATCAATTTTTTAGTATTTGTGAAGAGTGTTAGATATTGAAATACATAATGAAAAAGCCGGGCCGCTTTTCCTCATGTTTTTTGGCGCCGAGATTCGTGTAAAAATCTGGATTGTCCGTTCCTAAATAAACTTTTTTGATGTGCAGATCTTTTGCCTTATTCAAAAGCGCGTTCACAAGCTGTGAGCCAATTCCTTGCTTTCTAAGATTGGGCTTTACGATAAGGGCTGCGAGCCAGGGAGTGAGTTCCGGGCGATCGCTGTCGTCATTTACAATAAAATTAATGGTTCCGATGATTTTCTTATCGATCATGGCGACTAATGATAAGGGCAGTTGATCCGGAGTTTTTGCCGCTCTTAATAATTTCTCTAAGTCTCTTGCCGAAAGTTCATTCTTATCTGCCCAAAATTCTTGATAAATCCACTCCGCAACTTCGGCGGTGTGGTTTGGAACTTCAAAAAGATGTTTGATTGTGATTTTCATAAAAAATCAGACTGAAACGTCGTAATCTCTGAGCGCAGAAGTTAAAGACGTTTTCTTGTCCGTGCTCTCAGTTCTTTTTCCGATGATGAGGGCACACGGAACTTGGAAAGTGCCTGCTGCAAATTCCTTAGGTTGAGTTCCAGGGATAACTACAGAATTTCTAGGAACGCGACCTTTATAGACAGTCGCTTCTTTGGTTGTCACATCAATGATTTTTGTCGATGCCGTAATCGTAACGCCAGCGCCGAGCACGGCGCCTTCTTCGACGTGTACACCTTCGACTACGATACATCTGCTGCCTACGAAAACGTTGTCCTCAATGATGACAGGTGAAGCTTGCAGAGGCTCGAGCACGCCGCCGATTCCTACGCCACCAGAAAGGTGAACGTTCTTTCCAATCTGCGCGCATGATCCTACGGTGGCCCAGGTGTCGACCATGGTGCCCTCATCCACGTAAGCTCCAATATTTACATAAGAAGGCATCAGGATGGCGCCTTTATTGACAAACGCACCTCTGCGTACAAGCGCATGGGGGACGACTCTCACACCTTGCTCTAAAGTAAAATTCTTGAGGGGAATTTTATCTACAAATTTAAAAATTCCAGATTCCATCTCGCTCATTTTCTGTGTACGGAAGTAAAGTAGAATCGCTTCCTTAACCCAAGTGTTTGTTTTCCACTCAGTTTGGCCATTGTCTAAAGATATTTTTTCGCAAACACGGATTTGGCCTTTATCAAGAGCAGAGATTGTAGAGTCAATGGCACTCAAAACTTCTTTAGAAGTTAAATCTAGTTTTCCCTCAAAGGCATCGTGGATAATTTTTTCGTTCATATATATTTCCTCAGTCAAAAGACTAAACCATTCTCTCTGTTACTTTTAAGGCTTCCAAAATTGCGGGCACGTGAACCTTTAAAATTTCTTCGCAAGCCAGCCCGCGCTGAATTTCGTAAGTCAGGGTAGGAATATCTCTTTCCAATCCCGCGTAAGTTCCTAAGCAGCCCGGAGTGGGGTACCCGATGTCTTCTTGAATTACATAGCCTGTCATATTTTTAATTGCTTCGGCTTCTTTTCTGCACTTTCCGTTGATATTTAAAAGTGGGTGCCAAGAATGTAAGCTGTAAATTATTCTTGGCTTTTCTTTTTCAATAAATTGCGTGAGTGCTTTATTTTCCACTTCGGAATTGGCTTGAGGACCCGGGTAATATCTAGGATTTAAAACGTCCGATGTCCAATCCTGCGTAGGGAGGTTGCGGTTGAGGTCTACGCCACGCTTATTCTGCCTTGTTTTTGCTAAAACCCCATCCAAATTTAAGGTCGGAATCAAGGTGAGCTTGAGTTTGTAAGTGTAGGATTTCTGAAATTGTTCAAAAAGACCATAAGCCGCTTGCACACCTTCGACTTCATCCCCATGAACTCCACCAATAATCATCACATGAGGGTAGGGCATGTCCCATTGAAATGCAGGAATCGGGAGCCCCGATGATGTATGACCAAAAACAATGCTTTTCATCTAAAATCCTCTTGTGGTAAATAGGTACCTATTAGTATCAGAAAGTGGTGGTATGGGCAAAACTGAAATTTGTGTCAAAAAATTTGGTGGAACGTCAGTCGGTTCAGTCGAGAGAATTGACTCTGTGGCAGAGCGAATTTTGAACGATTCTAAAAAGGATCCCCGGCCGACGGTGATTGTGGCTAGTGCGATGTCCGGCGAGACAAATCGCCTTGTGGATTTGGCAAATAGAACGCATATGGGTTATCGTGGGCCAGCCTACGATATGCTAGTGGCCTCAGGGGAGCAGGTTTCTATTGCTCTGCTAACAATGGCTTTAGAGAAAAAAGGTCTAAAGGCAAAACCTTATTTGGCTTATCAATTGGGTATCAAGACGGACTCGATGTATTCGCGCGCTAGAATCAAAGAAATCAATACAGACATGATCATGAAAGACATTCAGAATGGAATCATTCCGGTGGTGGCGGGATTCCAAGGAGTTGATGAATTTGATAACATCACAACTTTGGGGCGAGGAGGATCAGACACTTCTGCGGTCGCGTTGGCGGTGGCCTTGAAAGCTTCCGAATGTGAGATCTATACGGATGTGCCGGGAGTTTTCACCGCAGATCCGAGGATTGTCCCTAAAGCTCACAAGATTGATAAATTGTGTTTTGAAGAAATGGTAGAGATGGCCTCATTGGGCTCTAAAGTTTTACATATTAGAAGTGTAGAGATCGCGGCAAAGTTTCAGGTGAAGCTTCATGTGAGATCGACATTTGAATTAACAGAAGGAACGTGGATTATGAATGAGACAGACTTTGACATGGAAAGCCCGGTCGTGACTTCCGTCACGCATGATACAAATACGGCGATTTTTAAATTGGCCCCTCTTCCCGGTGGCGCCAATGTATTGGCCGATTTATTTACGGCGCTTTCGGAAAAGGGAATCGTGGTGGATGTGATTTCTCAATCCGAGTTAAGCCAAGGCCAACAATTGGCCTTCTCGGTGCCGGTGGATGATATTTTCCCAACTCGCCAAATCGTGGAAAAGAAATTTTCGGCCGGCTTATCCTCTGCCGGTTTATCCTCTAAAGTGGATTGCTCAGTAATGGACGATGTTTCTAAAGTCAGCATCGTAGGTGTCGGAATGAGAAATCATCCTGGGGTCGCAGCAAAATTCTTCGAAGTATTAGCGAAACATAATATTTCTATCCATTTGGTAACAACATCAGAGATCAAGGTCAGTGCAATCGTGGACAGAAAAGACCTCGAAGTTGCTGCAAAAGCTCTTCACACTGCATTCGGGCTTGATGCCACCCCATGAAGCTGAAAGAATAAATCATGTTGGAATTTCGAGAAAACGGTCTTTATTTAGGTGGAGTGTCTTTAACCTCAATTGCTAAGAAGCATAGATCACCAGCTTACGTCTACGACATTGATGGCATGGTCGGAAGAGTTCGTGAGCTGCAAGAAGCCTTCAATGGAAAGGCCGAAATTCATTACGCCACCAAAGCCAACGCCAATCCAGAAATTCTAAAAGCTTTCAAAAAAGAAAAGATCGGTGTGGACACCGTTTCTTGGGGCGAAGCTCAGAGTGCGGTGGATGCAGGTTTCAGTCACAAAGACATTATTTTTTCCGGCGTTGCAAAGTCTGAAGAAGAATTAACCAAGGCAATCAAATATCAAATCAAGCAGATCAATGTGGAATCACCGCAAGAACTTATCCGTATTGGTGAAATCGCTAAAAAATTAAAAAAGAAAGTTCCTGTGGCCTTCAGAATGAATCCCAATGTGAATCCCGGAACTCATCCGTACATCACGACTGGATTTCGTGAGAACAAGTTCGGCATGGATACATCTTTTTTGCCAGAACTTAGAGGGATTCTTACAAAATACAAAAAATATGTAGAGCTCAAAGGTTTGACTCTTCATATCGGTTCGCAAATCTTAGAATTGAATTCGCTCAAAGAAGCTATTCAGAAAACCATTCCTATTTACTTGGATTTTAAAAATTCGGGCTATCCATTAGAAACGTTTGATATCGGTGGCGGCGTAGGAATTCCTTACGATGGCAAAGATTCAATTGATCTTAAAGCTTACGGTAAAATGGTTTTAGAACTTTTAAGACCACTCAATTGCAGAATCATCACGGAGCCGGGGAGAGTGCTCGTGGCACCGTTTGCGGTTTTGCTAACCGAGATTCAATACATCAAAAAAACTCCATTCAAAAACTTTGCCATCGTAAATTCTGGGATGAATCATTTGCTGAGACCTTCTCTGTATGGAGCCGTGCACAGAATATTTCCCGTGGATTACCGAGAGCCCGAAGAGGCAGACAATGGAAACTCCGAGCTCTACGACATTGTAGGACCAATCTGTGAATCCTCGGATTTTTTTGGCAAAGACAGATATCTTCCAAAGCTTGAACAAGGCGATATTCTAGCGGTGTTGGATGCGGGAGCTTATGGTTATTCGATGGCCTCGTTCTACAACCATCACAGGCTCCCACTAGAGATCGTGATTTCAAAAAAACAAGTGAAGGTTCTTAAGAAGCCTTCGTTGCCGAAGAATCTGTTTTAATTTAAGTCTTCTTATTGATTCGAATTAGAAGAGTCCTAAAACTTTAAAGCGAATATAGCCCCTCTTGAGTGAGTGTCTTTGTAAAAAAGACTGCGCAGAATCCTGACAGGCGCGGTGGGGGAGCTATCTGTGATATTCTCCTCCTTTAAAGGAGTCTTATGTTTAAGATTTTAATTATTGCGTTGGTTTCTTCATTAGCGATGACAAATGTCATGGCGATAGAAACAATTCTCAAAACTTGCGATACGGATGTCAGAGTAAATGATTTAGGAACTATGAACATACTCATCAATATCATGTCTAACAATGGTGTTCTCTCAGTAAATGTTAAACAAACTATTGAAGGACACTCAGTATCAGCAAAAGCCAATGCCTCCATAACAGAAGGTGGGGTCAGAGCTGGTTTGTCAGATGATGCTCTAGAGTCCGTTGAATTTGATACTGAGGATTACAATTCTGTAGAAAAATTGATTATTCATACAATGAATTTGGCCAAGAATCCAGAGACGAAAGCTTTTTCTTCTGTAGGACTTGATCTTGAGAGAGCTCGCTCAGCGAAAGCTTACACTTTTGGTAGCGAAGAAGACGATGACGGTTTGAAAGCTGTCATTGAAGCCAAAGACGAAAAAGGAAGAGACATGGGATCTTTCTTTAGCGGACCTATGAGCTCACCTTGTAAGTGATATTGTGCTTAATGTGGCGCAATCAAGAAGTCTTGTAAGTTTTAAGCTATTTGTAGGCTCAAAATCGTTAGTCAGGTGAGCAAATTTTAATATCACCATCAGTAATACCTGGTGAGAGGATTTCAACTTCTAAGATGTGCGAATCTTTTGAAAGGCGCATTTGAACTGAGTTGCTACCATGGTGAATACAACTACCCGCAATCATAAACTCTGATCCAACATATCCGCCATCAGTAAGTTTGTATGCAGCTACAAATCCTCTTACCTCATTTTTCGGTATTTTAAATTTGCCTTGTGTTCTCAATCCATCGTTATGCCATTCGAGTACACGGGTTCCTTTAGGAAATTGAATTTCACCAAGGCGTTCAAATTCTTTAAATGAAAAAATGAATTCATACCAATACCATCCTGAACTACCTAGGATTACGACAACAAGAAATATGATTAATATTTTTTTCATTCAGCAAGTCTAGCATTAGAAAAACTTCGGCATCAAGTTTAATAAAACCACTGGTTTTACGATCAAGATATTTTCAAATAAACGCTGAATAGAAAGCCCTGAGGCCGTCTTACCTAAGACTCTAAGATAAAGAAATTAGCCTTGAGTTCGTTTAGGGCGATCACCCAGACACTTTGGGCGGTTGTTGCATACTTGGTTTGTAAAGTCTGAAGTAAATTCTTTTTGCTGATTTTACCATCGTGCAATTCGTCTATAATTGCAGCGTGATGAATATTCCCTTTAAAGAAAATAACCTGATTTGTCTCTGGGTTTTTAGATGCCAACAGTAAGGTTGGATTCTTTTTAGGAAGCAGAGGCTTGCTGAGCTTTTTTTGAAAATTCAAAACATATTCATGAATGTCGTACTCATGGCGAATCGCTTGCGCCAGTGGATTCATATATACGTTTGAAGTGGTTTGATTGTAAAGTGCGAGGTGAAGAGGAGTGGGATCGATTTCGATTTGGAATTTTGTAAATTCATAATCAATCAATTCCACGACGTAATCTTGGATATCGAATTTTGTTTGGTATTTTCTGACGAAAAGTGGAAAATAGAAAATATTTTCTGTTAAATTTTCTTCATTGATTACAACTTCGGCGAAGTATTGAGGCAGCACGCTGGCGAAAAACTCTTCCCCGAGAAGCGCGAAAGAAAGAGGAGCTATTTTTTTGATCTTATGAACATAAAAAGAAAAATCCTTCTTTTTATGTTCAGGATTCATCATATTCTTCAATTTATAAAATAGCTCGCTCTTCATTAAGTCCACAGTGAATCCTTATGCTTCTGTTTTCTTGTCTTCACAGTCGCAGTCTTTGTCGCCTTTTTTGTGCTTGTGAGCTTTGTCATTTTTTTTATGTTTACCGCAACCGCAGTCTTTGCATTTGCATTCTTTTCCAGAGGCTTCACATGCGCATGCCTTCTCTGCTTTTGGATCAGCTGCGTTTGCATCTTTAACCGCATCCTTAGCGTCAGCTACAGTTGTTGAAGCCGGTGCTTTACCTGCATTTTTGCCTTCTTGACATGGGCAAGCGAAAGATTTCTGTGAAACAGAAAAAATAAAACAAACGCCTAATAAAATACTCAATACCTTCATGGGTCTCTCCTTGTTGTTAGATCTGATTCTATGTTGTTTGATTAATTCTATCCAGCGAAAATAAAAAAACTCAAAGCCTTTCCTAAAATTTTTCTAAATTTTTAAGAAACTTTGAGTTTATTGACGCAATCCTGCGACCTGGTTACGCGGCCTTACCGATCATGGGCAAGGCGGCGGTAGATAACCAAGAGAAGTCGACACCGTGACCACGGCGCAGGTTTTTTGAGTCCAAACTTCGGTTTTATTCGTATTTTTAAAGCTTCCGAGGTATTCCGGAACATATCCTTTTGGATCCACCGTATTCTTAGCGCCGACACCCATAGTGAAGGTCACGCCACCGATAGTTGCCGTTGCCGTGTTTGAGCAAGTTGAATTTTTAGGAGCATCCGCATCCATATCACCGCAAGAAGTTGTAAGGTCTTTGGTTTCGCCATTGTAGGTGATATTCATTGCGCTCGAAGTAAATATTTTTCCTTTTCCATGAGAGAATACGTGTTCAAATCCATCAGTGAATTCACCCATGGCAACGTACTTCCTTCCACCGCTATACAAGAAAGTTCCTTTTAATGGCATATCTCCGGAACTACCCTGTCTGTAAACCGCGCACTGGCCAGTTCCGAAAGCCTGCTGAGTTACGGGGCTTCCTTTACAATCTTTTGAAGCCTCTTGGTTGATAAGAGGAGTCTTTATGAGATTTGGTTCTTCTTTTTCTTTGCAAGTACCAGATTCAACCTTGAACGGTAACATTCCCAACGTATCGGGCTTAGGGTTACAGATCACTTTTGCAGATCCTTTGCGAGAAGCCTTATCCCAAGGAGTAATGTTTGGATTGTCGTATTGAGTTCCGCCCACTTGCAGAGTTTCTCCGACCATGAGATTTCCAAATAAATTTCCAATGCAAACTTTTCCAGTCGAAGGATCACTCCACGTGATCATGGTTCCTGCAAAGGCATGACATGAACTTCCTTTGAGATCAGAAGAACTACACTCTTCTGCAAAGCAAGTTTTGGTTGTTGAAGGTTTTGGAGTCGTGCATAGCGCTTCTTCAACTGCAGCACCGTCATTTCTTATGCACGTTACTCTTCTAGTTTGAGTTCCTTCAGTTCCACACGCTATTGCGCTGCATGCGCCGTAATCTCCAACATACCAAGTGTAAGTGTACTCTGGCGGGCATTCTGTAATTGGGCACATTTGTTGAGATGGATATGCATAGCCTGGATCAAACGAAGGGATGACTCCATTGTTACAAATTCTCGACTGAGAATTACACGCGACTCCACATCTTGGATTTTTAGCCCACTGAGTGATTGATCCTCCATGAGGGGTAGATCCGCAAGACAAACAGTTTAAAGTTTGATTTTCTGGTGGAACGGTACAGTTTTGAGTTTGGCCAGTTGGTTTAGCGCCAACGCCGGTAACACACTCAGCATCTGGAGCCGTTGTTGTATTTCCCTCGACGGTCTTTTTACAAATGTAATTTGTGATGGGTCTTGTACCTGCAGAGGATTCGCAAGGACCTGTGCAAGCTCCAAATTGACTGGCTTCCCAAGAGTAAGTTGCTGGGCAAGAAGGTGATACTTGGCAAGTGGCAGGATTTTGAGTAAAGGTTCCTGCATTTCCACCAGTTTCAAAAACTCCGTTGATACAAGCTCTGAGAGTTGTATCGCAAGGTTTTCCTCCGCATTGGGCTGATTGTTTTGCGAACTCTACAGTTTCACCATGAGCGACGACAGCGTTAGTGAATGGATTGATACAGGATTTATTTCTAATATCAATCGTGTGAAAGAACGCAGGCTGTTCATCTTGTTCAAAATTTATAGCAATTGCCTTAACAGTGTAAGTTCCAGTTTGCGTGTAAGTGTGCGAGGTAAAAGCATCTGGAGCAAGAGTGTACTCATTAACACCGTCGTTATTCATATCCCAAAGAATTTGACCTTGGAAGCAAGGTTCAGCGTTGATTGAGAAAGGAGAAGTTTCTTCGTTCACGTATCCAATAGTCGGTCCACTGATCCCAGTTGGATTGACACAAATGTCATGGGCTAAAATTTGAAATGCTTTTTCTAGAGCGCAAGAGTTTCCATCAGATTTTTGGAAAGTGGCCTTTGCAACATAGCTTCCAGAACCTTCGTTAGCTCCATTGAACATATGGGACACGGTGGTTGTCGTTGTCGAAAGAATGTTGGTGCTGCCTTTTAAAAAATTCCATTGGATATTGTTTAAAGTGATTCCTGTTGGAGGGATGATTTCAAAGTTCACTGTCTTGTTGGGGTAAAGATTATTTGGTGGAGACATATCGATAGCGCCGCAAGAAGGTGAGACGTCGGTAGGGCCTTCGTTTGCAAATTCTTGGCTTTTATTTTTTGTACATGAAAGCAAACCGAGTGACACCGTCGTTATCACAAACATAAACAAGAAGTTGAATCTAAAAGATGATTTTTTCATTATGGTCCCCGAGGTTATATACTCTTTAAATTATACAACTCTTTATCGGGTTATGGTTAAAACTGTTGATGGACTTTAGAATGGAACGAGCAGGGATCAAGGCTTTGGTCTGGCTATGCTCAATGAGCAACGTTGCTAGTAGAAAATTTTTGCCATTTTGCAATCATGGCTGCCGTCATTCTCACGTGGCAGATATATCCATGAGAGCTCATTTCTTGGTGCTTAATAATCCCATCTCTTGAGAGTTCAAAAAGAAGCTGTTTATCAGCTAAAGGAATAAAAAGTTCGGTCGTGTATTCTCTAGAATCGATGGTCTTAATCATCTCTGCTTTGAGTTGATCGAGACCTGTACCTTTAATTGCCGAAATAAAAACACGGTGAGGAACATCTTTGATTTGGAATTTTTTTTCCAGAGGAGCTTTGTCAATTTTATTGAATGCATGAATGATGGTTTTGTTATCCCACTTTAAATCTTTGATAATGTCATTCACCGTTTCCATCTGCTGTTTCCATTGGCGGTGAGAGAGGTCAATCACATGGATCAACACATCGGCACTTGCAGATTCCTCGAGAGTGGCTTTAAAAGCTTCGATGAGTTTTGTCGGAAGTTTATTTATAAATCCCACGGTGTCAGTGAGGACGGCGCCGTAAGGATCGATTTCTAATTTTCTGGTGGTAGGGTCAAGAGTGGCAAAGACTTGGTCCATGGTCACCACATTTGCGCCAGTCATTGCATTCATTAGAGTGCTTTTGCCGGCGTTGGTGTAACCGATTAGCGCAAAGCTTGGAACGTTACTGGATTCTCTTTTGCTTCTTCTGGTTTTACGGGCAAGTTCGACAACTTCGAGTTTCTTTTTGATCATGGTGATTTTGTCTTTGATATGACGACGATCCAATTCAATCGCTTTTTCCCCCGGACCGACAGTTCCGATACCACCACCTTGGCGCGAAAGAGATCCGTGCCATGCACCGACCTGTCTTGAATATTGATCAAGAAGTTGGGCAAGTTCGACCTGGAGTTTACCTTCATGGCTTTGTGCGCGTTGAGCGAAAATATCTAAGATAAGTTGCGTGCGATCAACGATTGGAACACCGATGACTTTCTCTAAGTTTCTCGCTTGTACGCCAGAAAGTTGGTGATCAATAATGACAAGTTCTGCTTTAGTATCTTTGGCTAACTGTTGGAGTTCTTCGACTTTTCCGGAACCAATGAGTGTTCCCGGATTGTATTTGGGTAATGTCTGAGTGAGAGTGGCGACGACTTCGGCGCCGGCGGCCTCGGCCAATTCTGCAAGTTCACCTAAGCTTTCTTTGATATCAAAAAAGTTTTCGGTTTTAAGTCCTAATCCTACTAAAATTGCTTTCTCGCGATTTTTTCTCAGTTCTATATCTCCTACTTCCTAGCTTTCATCTCTGATTTCAGTACTCACTGTTGTGAGTACTATTTACGAGCTTTCATCTCTTTGATCACTTGAGTCTGGAGCGCGGTTAACGCTACAGTATTCACGATATCATTAACGCTGCAAGAACGCTGTAAAGTATGTGCAGGCTTTCTTAAACCCAAGAGGAATGGGCCTAAAATTTCAGCACCACCTAGACGTTGGAGCAGTTTATAGGCAATGTTGCCGGAGCTCAAATCTGGGAACATAAGAATGTTTGCACCTTTTTTGAGTTCAGAGAAATTGAATTGTTCTAGGATTATGCTCGGATCAACAGCTGTGTCCGCTTGCATTTCCCCATCCACTGCAAGGTGAGGGAATCTGTCTTTTACGATTTCTGCTGCTCTTTTCATTTTTTGTGGAGATTCGTGCTTTGCGGTGAAGTTTGAATAACTGAGCATTGCAATTCTTGGTTCGATTTCAAAGTACTGAGCAATCTCCGCCGCATCGATTGCAATCGATGCCAACTCTTCTGCCGTGGGATTTACGTTCAATGTACAATCTGAGAAGAACAATACTTTGTCTTTTAGAACAACGATGATCAGGCCAGAAGCCACTCCGGCTTTTGTTTTTCCAATGATCTCTAAGATTGGTTTTACTGACGTTGCGTAGTTCTGTGTAGCGCCGTTGATCACCGCATCGAGATCCCCAAGGTGAACAGCCATTGTTCCAAAGTAATTCGGATCTGCCATGAGTCTCATGGCTTCTGGAAGGTTAACACCTTTTCTTTTTCTCATTTCGTAAAGAGTTTGTGAATAAAGATTGAGATTAGGGTGCTGGCTCGGTCTGTGAATTTCAACATCTGCAAGTTGAGTTAAGCCAAGGCTTGCGATTTTCTTTTTTACCACGTCAGGATATCCATAAAGCACGGGTCTTGCGATCCCTTCTTCCAAGATAATGTTGCAAGCTTTTAGTACTTTTTCTGAGTGAGCTTCTGTGAATCCAATTTTTGGAAGGTCGGATTGAGATTTTTTTGCCGCAGTTTTAACTTTGTTGATGGCAGTTCTGATAAAACTTTTTGCAGCGCCTTGAAGAGCTTCGAGTTTATCATGATACTTTTCAAAATCTTGAATTGGAAGTTGTGCTACACCTGACTCCATCGCTGCTTTTGCAACCGCTGGAGCGACCCAGAGAAGAACGCGAGGATCAAAAGGTTTTGGAATAAAGTATTCGGGACCGAATTTAAATTGTTTCCCGCCATAAGCTCTAGAAACACTTTCCGGAACCTCTTCTCGCGCGAGTTTTGCGATCGCATGAACTGCCGCAAGCTTCATCTCTTCGTTGATAGAAGTCGCTCTCACATCAAGAGCACCTCTAAAAATAAATGGAAATCCTAAAACGTTATTCACTTGATTCGGAAAATCTGATCTTCCGGTTGCCATGATCACGTCTGGACGAGCGGCAATGGCTTCGTCAGGCATAATTTCTGGATCAGGGTTCGCGCAAGCAAATACGATGGGACGATCGTTCATTTTTTTGAGCATTTCACCTGTGACGGATCTTGCAACGCTCAAACCTAGGAATACGTCAGCGCCATCCAGTGCTTCGGTGAGATTTCTTTTTTTCGTGTCGTTAGCGAATTCTTCTTTCCATTTGTTCATGCCCTCTGTACGACCTTTGTAGATCACTCCTTTAGAGTCACACATGATTAGGTTTTCTCTTTTTACACCCAGATGAACAAAAAGTTTTGAACACGCATGAGCCGAGGCTCCGGCACCGTTCACAACAACTTTGATTTTCTCAATTTTTTTGCCTGCAATTTGAACAGCGTTCATTAATGCGGCACTTGTGATGATGGCTGTTCCGTGTTGATCGTCATGGAACACAGGGATCTTCATGGTCCTTTTTAATTCTTCTTCGATGATAAAACACTCAGGCGCTTTGATGTCTTCAAGATTGATTCCGCCAAAGGTAGGTTCCATAGCTTTTACGGCTTGGATTACATCTTCAGCCGATTCAGATCCTAGTTCGATATCGAAGACATCGATATCAGCGAATTTTTTAAAGAGAACGCCCTTACCTTCCATTACTGGTTTTCCAGCAAGCGGTCCAATATTACCGAGTCCAAGAACTGCCGTACCGTTTGTTATCACAGCAACTAAATTTCCTTTTGCCGTGTAATCGAAAACTTTTTTTGGATCTTTGGCAATTTCCATACAAGGCTGAGCAACGCCCGGTGAATAGGCGAGAGAGAGGTCGCGGTCGGTATCACAAGGTTTTGAGGTAATAACTTCGATTTTTCCGGGTCTACCAGACGAATGATATTCTAGTGAGTCAGTGTAGCGTGACATTTAAAATTCCCCTATAATGTAAGCCTTGAGACTATGAGGCTCGCTTGGAATAGTCAATGCGCTCTTTAGGTGTATCTAGAGCTACACTTTCTGCTATGCACAACGCAAGTTGTGAAGGTATAAAGATGTGACAATATTTCTCCAGGTGCTTATCATTTAAGGGTATTTAAAAAATCTTAAAAATTAAGACACAACGAATGAGGTTCACCATATGGCAAACGCAAACGCTAGAGATGTCGTCATTGTAGAAGGGGTGAGAACACCTTTTGCAAAATCTGGAACAGTTTTAAAAAATGTACATGCAAAAGATTTAGGCCGTTCCGCACTTAAAGAATTATTGCAAATGACTAATCTTGATCCCAAGTTAGTGGATGAGGTGATCATTGGCAACACGGGTAGTCCTTCGGACGCTGTGAATATCGCAAGAGTGGTTGCATTGAATGCAGGAATTCCTCTTGAAGTTTCAGCGCACACTGTTCACAGAAACTGTGCTTCTGCGATGGAAAGTATTGCGGGTGGATTTGATAAAATCAAAGCAGGTGTTGCGGACATCGTGATCGCTGGCGGAACCGAGAGCATGTCAGATATGCCACTTCTCTTCTCCAGAAGTTTTGCAAATAAATTTGGAGCCTTTGCTGCTGCAAAAACAATTGGTGCAAAATTAGGCGCGCTAAAAAAAATTAAACTCAAAGATTTAAAGCCAAGAATTTCTATCATCGAAGGTCTAACAGATCCATTTGTTGGCATTAATATGGGGCAGACGGCAGAAATTTTGGCTAAAGAATTTCAAATTTCTCGAAAAGAACAAGATGAGTTTGCGGTGAAGTCCCACCAAAAAGCCGTAGCCGCACAAAAGAGCGGACGTTTCGCCAAAGAAATCACGCCATTTTATTTGGGTCCAGATTACAAAAAAGTGATCACCGATGATGTCGGTCCAAGAGATGGTCAAAGCATGGAGCAACTTGCGAAATTAAAACCTTTCTTTGATAGAAAATTTGGAACGGTAACGCCGGGAAATTCTTGTCCGATTACAGATGGAGCAGCGATGCTTCTTTTGATGAGCCGAGAGAAAGCGCAACAGCTGGGATACAAACCTATCGCTTCGATCAAGTCTTACTCCTTCAGAGGTTTAGAACCAGAAAGAATGGGATTGGGCCCTGCATACGCTACTCCACACGCTCTGAAAAAAGCGGGATTAGAATTAAAAGACATCGGGCTTGTAGAGCTGAACGAAGCTTTCGCTGCACAAGTGATCGCTTGTGAGAAAGCGATGGCATCGGACAAATTCGCGCAAGAAAAATTAGGATTATCAAAAGCCGTCGGTACCATTGATCCTAGTAAGCTCAATGTGAATGGGGGAGCGATTGCTCTGGGTCACCCTGTGGGAACTACGGGGACAAGACTTGTGCTGACGCTGATGAAAGAGATGCAGCTTAAGAATGTTCAATTTGGTCTTGCTACCCTTTGTATTGGTGGTGGTCAAGGTGGCGCAATGATTATAGAGAGAGAGGCTTAACCATGGAAGTTCTAAGAATTAAAAAAATTGATAACGACATTTCGATGATGGAGCTGGATCTTGAAGGGGAGAAAGTAAATAAACTTTCAAAAGTTGCGCTGATGAAGATCAGCGAGACCCTAAAGCAACTTTCTAGTTCGGGATTAAAATGTTTGATCGTAATTTCAAGAAAACCTAAAATTTTTATCGCGGGTGCGGATATCGAAGAAATTAAAGATATCAAAACTCCAGAGGCTGCAAAAGATGCAGCTTCTCAAGGGCAAGGGATCATCAATCAATTTGAAGATCTTCCGTTCCCGGTAATTGCTTCGATCAATGGCGCATGCATGGGTGGCGGTACTGAATTGGCGCTGGCTTGTGATTACAGAATTGCTTCCGATGATCCTTCCACAAAGATTGGTCTACCAGAGACAAAGCTTGGAATTCTTCCGGGCTTTGGTGGATGTATCCGTTTACCAAGAGTGATTGGCATTCAAGCAGCTCTTGATATTATTCTCGCGGGTAAAGCGGTAGATGCAAAAAAAGCCATGAAGTTGGGACTAGTGGATGAAATGACTCCGGTGCTGATGCTCGAAGAATACACCATCAAGTTTGCAAAAGAAATTGTAGCTAAGGGCGCACGCAAGAGAAAGAAAGTTTTCTCGGCAAAAGGTTTACCGGGAAAACTTTTAGAAAGTCCAATCGGCAGACCCATTGTTTTCTCACAAGCTAAAAAAATGCTTTTGTCACAAACAAAAGGTCATTATCCCGCTCCGGTAAAAGCTTTGGAGGTCGTGCAGAAAACTTACGGCATGAGCAACAGAAAGCAAGCATTAGCTATCGAAGCCAAAGCCTTTGGTGAAGTGGCAGCTACGGATGTGAGCAAGAACTTGATCAATCTTTTTTACATGATGGAAGCCGTAAAAAAACAAACTGGTGTTTCCGATTCTAGTGTTAAGCCACTGAAGATTTCGAAGATGGCAGTTTTGGGTGCCGGAACCATGGGTGGCGGTATCGCACAACTGGGTGCCGATAAAGGTCTTGAAGTGAGAATGAAAGACATCAACACGAGCGCCATTGCTTTAGGATTTCAACAGGCGCAAAAAATTTGGTCAAAGCTTGTGCAAAAAAGAAAGCTTACACCAAGTGAATATGAGCAAAAACTAGCCCGCATCAGTGGTGGGACTAATTTTGATGGCTTTAAAAATACTGACGTCGTGGTGGAAGCCATCGTTGAAGACATGAACATCAAGAAAAAAGTTTTAGCGGAAACTTATGAAAACTGTAAGCCCGATGTGATCTTGGCGACCAATACCTCTTCACTCAGCGTGACCGAGATGGGAGCTGATCTTAAAGAACCAGAAAACTTTGTGGGCATGCATTTCTTTAACCCGGTTCACAAGATGCCACTCGTGGAAGTGATAAGAGGGGCAAAGTCTTCAGATGTTGCGGTGGCTACGATTTTTGATCTTTGCAAGAAAATGGGAAAAACTCCGGTCGTTATGAAAGATGGACCAGGATTTTTGGTGAATAGACTTTTGTTACCTTACTTGAATGAAGCGGTTTATCTTTTGGAAGAAGGTTACGCTGCCGAAGATATCGATAAAGCTTTTTTAAAATTCGGTATGCCTATGGGACCGTTACATCTGATTGATGAAGTGGGAATCGATGTGGGTGTGAAGGTAGCAAAAATTTTCCACAAAGCTTTCGGCGAGAGAGCCGCTCCTTCAAAGAGCATGATGAAGATTATTGAAACAGGAAGATTAGGGAAAAAGAATAAGAAAGGTTTTTATCTCTATGACGACAGAGGTTACAAATTAAATCTTGATCCTACGATTTACAAAGATTTAGGTCTCCCAATGCCGACTAAAAAATTGGATGCAAAAGTGGCTATAGATCGTTGTATTTTTGCGATGATCAACGAAGCGGCTTTAGCCTATTTAGAAGACAAGATCGTGGAAACTCCAGAAGACGTCGATATGAGCATGATCATGGGAACGGGCTTTCCACCGTTCCGCGGTGGACTGCTGAGATACGCAGACTCCGTGGGCAGCGAAAAGATCGTTGATACCTTGGAAGAGTTTGCGGTGAAGTTTGGACCGAGATTCAAACCGTCCAATCCACTGAAGCAAATGGCTAAGACGCACAGAAAATTCTATAACTGATTTTTAGATTTATTCTAGAAATAAAAAGCCCTGAACTATTCAAAGCAGTCAGGGCTTTTGTTTATCTGGTTTGTAAAGTTATTAAGGATTTTAACGGACACTCGATGAGCACTCTAGCTCAGAGCTGCGCTCGGTGGTTTGCATTACTGCTATCATGTTTTTTCTGGAAATTTCAATTCTAACAAATCGATCCCCTGCGCCTGTCAGCTTATCAAGCAATCCGGCACATAAAATCTTTCCTGCTTGAATGTCATCGTCACAAATAAACCTCGCATTAAGCGCGCCATTAAATCCTCCTAGACCTTCCAGTCTACCAGTAATGGTTTCTTCAATATCCAATCTTGCTTGGTAATCTATTGGTTTTCCTTCTAAACAGGAAATGCTTTCTTTTTCACTTCCGACTGCATTGATTGCAAGAGACATTAAAAACATGAACACTGTTACTTTTTTCATTTTTTCTCCAATGAAATATTTCAACGGTAAAGCTGGTATCCCTTTATTTAATTGTTTTACGGGCACTCTTCTGTAGAGCATTTTGCGATTTCTAGAACTTCTAAGTTTAAATTCTTAACTGGTGCGACGATCAATACTTTTTTAATGCAGCCAAAATGATTTTCGTACTTCATTGAAAATCCGGGAGCCGTAATCAGTCCTGAAGCATGTCCATCCTAAACGTGATCTACATTATTGTACGCCATTTCTGGATTTGATCCTGATTTCACTGTAACTTTTTTGTCTTCGACGACAACTTGAACTTTTGATCCAAATTGGTCTTGAGCATCACAAACGATGCGTTCAGCTTTTGCGGTACCTGCTGCTAAAACTAAGGCAATTGTTCCTAATATTGTTTTCATGATTTCCCCTTATTGTTTTCAAAAATAATCTCTAAAATCCTTGTGATAAGGTTTAGTAAGAGGGCAGGTATAAGTCAAATATGATATTCATTATACTTGTCATAACCTTATGGTTATTATAAAATTAAATTTCATTCAAAAGATTTAGATATTGATTCAAAAAATAGAATTTAAAGCGAGTTGTAGGCCATAAAAGCTAAGTGAACACCTGAAAAGCCATGCGATGTTTCTTGGCTTTGGCCTGACAAGAATAGGCGCGTTATTTTTTAAATGAATTTAGGGAAGAGAGTCTTGGTGTTTTTTAGAATCTGCGCCGACAATTCCTCTGGAGTTACTCCTTTAAGACCTGCGACGAATTCTCCTACGTGTGTCACGAAAGCGGGCGTATTCTTTTTTCCGCGTTGTGGAACTGGTGCTAAAAATGGTGCATCAGTTTCGACATGAATACGATCAAGGGGTAAACTTTTTACTATAGATCTTAGGTCCTCAGCATTTTTAAAGGTCACCACGCCGCTGATGGAAATATTGAATCCGATTTTTAAGGCTTCGTCTGCTAGCCATTGAGTACCTGTGAAGCAGTGAAGAAGTCCTTTAACTTTGCCTTGGTATTTTTTAAGGATTTCAATCGTATCTTCTTCAGCATCACGCGTATGAATTTCTACTGGCAAGCCCAAGTCCGCTGCCACTTGAAGTTGCCTTTCGAAAGCCGCTTTTTGTTCTTCCTTCGTGGAATTCAAATAGTAATAATCGAGTCCGATCTCACCAATGGCGATCACTTCTTTGTTTTGAGATTTTAATCTCAAATACTTGTCCACTTCGTCCGTATAAATTTTTGCATCATGCGGATGAACGCCCAACGTACAAAAAACCGTGGGGTAATGTTTTTGGGCAAAATCATAAACTTGTTCATGGTCTTCTGGGTTAGTTCCAATGTTAATGAACTTCTGCACGCCCAGTGATTTGGCTTTTTCTAAGCCAGCTTCTGCGCCTTCTTCGAGCATTCCAAAATGAGTGTGGGTATCGATCCATTGAACCATAAATCAATCCTATATGAAGTCAGGTCTAGAGTCTAGACCTGGTTGGAGTAAAATTTCCCAAATGGAGTTTCTTGATTTAAAATTATCCTATGGCAAAATTTCTTTTGATTTCGATAATGGTTTTAAGTGCACTCCAAGCAAAGGCGAGTGTGATGGATAAATTCACCACCTGCCTTTTTCAAGAGCTTAAAAATAAACCGGATTTAGAGCCGGCCTTGGCTTATGATGCTGGTCGAACAAAAATAGAAATCGTTGAATTGAGTCCTTCGCAAAAGGAATCATTAAAGAAATTCTTAGAGATCGGTGAGTCTCAAGATAAGAACTTTGCTCAACTGCGTCGATGTCAGGATAAAGTTGATTTAGAATTTTTTAAGAAAAAAAATGATGTAGAAAAAATTTGGGCTTATGAAGGCGAACTCAGTGAGTTTGCGACAGATAAAAAATTAATTTCTTTAAATCGTATAAATTCCGGATTGTACCAAGTCATGCAAGAGGGGCTTGGAAGCTCTCTTAACGAGATCAAAGATATTTATGTCACTTCAGAGCAAGAAAAAAGTTTAAATGATTTAAATGAGTGCTACGAGGTCAAATCGACTAGAGATTGCGTGAAGAATGCTGCAAAAATATTGGCATCGCTGCGGCCAAGCGTTGCCTATTCTTCTATCGTTCAAAGTCGCTTAGATGTTTTTTTAGATAAAAAATATAAAAAAATAAGAGGCAAAAATTGCCAAAAGGAAATCGCAGATCAAGAGAAATTAAAGACGCAGATTCAAAGTGAGAATGAAAAATTGAAGAGTATTTTTGTCAGTTTAGGCTATAAACCTCTAGATATTTATGGTTTTTCATTTCGAGAAGTTGAAGAGATTTTAAAGGGCAAAAAGACCATCGTGAAGGTCAGTTATGAACTCAACACAGAAGATTTATCAGAGATAAAAAATGAAATCGCGCAACTCAATAAAATAGAAATTAAAGATCGCGATTTTAAATTTTATAAAAACCAGACCAGATTGTTCGGTTTGATAAAAGCTTTCGAATCCAAGTCGACCATGTACCTTTATGACAAAGCAGGTTTAGTGACACGAGCCAAAATAGGGATCAGTGTGCGCGACGAAGATAAGATCAGATGTAACAGTTCATCTTCAAAGAGTTTCTTATATAACTCATCTTCAGGGTCGCGCTAAAACACGTTGGTCTAGATTGGGACTTAATATATTTACATGTTTAAAAATTAAGCTATTATGGAATAATAAACATAATTTAGGTAGGTAAACGATGTCTTTTATGAAAGTCTTTTTAATTACAATTGCGGTAATTTTCTCTATATCAGCAAATTCTTATGCGATGTCGAATGCCGAATCTGCAAAAATATGCTCGGAAATTGATGATGGCAATTCGTTTTATCCAAGCGCTATTGATCCAAAGAATGTTCATGTGAGCAGTGTGAAATTAGATCCTATTCATATTGATGAGATAAAAAGATTTTTGAAAAAGGATAAAGCTCTTAGTAGAGCTTTAAATCTATTCCAAGAATGTGTTCAAAATAACTCAAGGTCACTTAAGATGTTTGAAAATGAATTTGACAGTAAAGTGAGGCAGTCTTCTGCTGAAAAGGTAAAATTTGTCCAAAGCAGAGATTTGATACCTGTTCCGAAAAATATAAACAGGCAATTTAATAATGAAATGAGAAAATTTTCTAATGAAATCTGTGAATCAAAAAAGCTAAAAAGTTGCAGCGTAAATGCGAATCGTGTTTACTTATCTAAGTCAGAGCAAGAAGAAATGAGAAAATATCTGATTTACTGTTCGCAAAGTGTTGCTATTAAAAATAACTGTGAAGAAAAAACAAAATCTCTGGTAAGATTATTATTTCCGAACTTTATTCATGGTGCCCATTTAGAAAATGCAGTAAAAGTTCAGGTGCAAGATCAAGAATATGAAAAATGCAAAGATGAAATGATTGAGAAAAGTAAAGCTCATCAAGAGGTGGATAGGCAGCTGGTGTTTGTTAAGCATGCGCTTAAAGCCGTTGGCTTTTCTGAAGATCAACTGAGCGACATTCGTTTTGCTGATGAGATGCTAAACGATCTAGTAGCTGGAAAATCTTCTGTACTTATATTTATGTATACTCCAAAAGACAAGAATAGCATTGAGGCGATTGCTAGTGCAGAAGCTGCAAAAGAAGATGCTGAGGCGAAGAGGCTTATTGGTCTTGGAGTAGGAAGTCCAAATAAACAGTCTACGAAAAAAATAATTAGAGAAGAGCTTTTAGAACTGGCTGATAAGCCGCAAGCTTTTGTATATTACCCTGTTAGTAAAGATGGAGATGGCAAGCTTCTTTCAGAAGTAGGCTCAGGAGTTTTAAGTTATAGTAGCTGCAGTGCCGGTGATTTTACAACTTATGTGAAGAAATCGCGTCACATATTCTCTGAGGAATCTGTACAGATTCCTGTACAGGAATCTGTAGTGGAATCTGTAGAGGAAGCAAAAGCCTCAAACTAGCTTCTCAAATTCAAAATGAAATTTTCAAAAGTGAGAGTGCGATCCACATTGCCGTAAATATCGCGCTCCATTTGAATAAGATTTTGAAATAAATCCTGAATCTTTTCCGGAGAAACGGCGTGAAAGCCTTCGAAGACTTCGGTTTGATCAGAATGAATTCTTGGATTTAAACCTTCTTTATAGAAAAGAATATCTCTTAAAATCTGTTGCCATAGCGACACAAGTTTTAGTGCGCTCTCTTTGTCAGACATAAGTTCTTTAAAAGATGTTGCCGCCTTCAGGTCGTTACTGAGAGCATCTCTTAAAAATGAAAAGGACTTTGTTCTTACGAACTCTAGCCCCGCATCTTTTGTTTGTTCCAGTAAATCCATTCTACCTTGAGAGGATCGAATGATCCAGTCGGGAGCATCAGTTTGTTTTCTCATATCTTCAAAACTTAAAGACGAGAAGTGGAGAAGTTGTGATCTTGATCTCAAGGTCTTAAGCACCGCTTGATCGGAGTGAGTGATTAAAAAGAAAGTCGTATTTGCCGGTGGTTCTTCTAAAATTTTAAGTAAAGAATTTCCCGCTTGAGGATTCATAAGGTGAGCATCGTTAATGATAATGAATCTGTGCTTCCCTGTCTTTTGCAGATTTAAGAATCTATGAATTTCTTCAGCTTGAGCGATTTTAATTTGGGCGCCGTCGGGTTCTATGTATCGGACTTCTTCGTGTTCGTTTTTTTCCACTTTCAGGCACTGACCACATTCTCCGCAGGCCGGACGACCATTGCTACAAAGAACTTCTTGAGCAATGGCAAAAGCCACTTTCTTTTTTCCAATTCCGCTGGGCCCAGAAAGCAAATAGCACGAAGAGATTCTTTGAGATTCAATAACTGAAAGAAGTTGCGCGATTTGTTTTTTATGTCCAATGATGGATTTTAGAATTTGTGCCATCAGCGGGCCTTTAGAAGTTTTAATTCGGTGATTTTTTTATTTAATATTTCAAAAAGCTCGTCTGGTGTTTTAGAGGCATCGAGCACCAGCCACCTTGAAGGCTCTTTTTTGGCTTCGTTGATATATCCTTGTCTTGTTCTCTCATGAAAATCTTTTTTCTCAGACTCTAATCTATCGGCTTCTGTGTGTGTTTCGAGTTGGCGCCCAATGCGTCTTTTTTCGCTTTCCTCAACGGTGAGATCCAATAAAACAAAAAGCTCTGGTTTTAAATCATCCGTGGCAAAGGCATTCAGCCATTCTACGTCTTTCGCATTGATATTTCTTCCGCCGGATTGGAAAGCCATGGAGCTTGCTGTGTAGCGATCGCACAATACCCATTGATTATTCTTGAGAGCAGGTTTGATGCGTTTTTCAACATGCTGTGCTCTGACGGCTTCATAAAGCAAGAGCTCTGCTCTTGGGCAGGGAGCATCGCCTTCTTTACGAAGGATAATATCGCGAAGCTCATCACCTAATGATGTGCCGCCAGGTTCGCGAGTCATAATGTAAGGGATTGAACTTTGGTCGAGGAGGCTAGAGAGCTTCTTCATCAAAGTGGTTTTTCCTGATCCATCCAATCCTTCAAATACAATAAAAGCCATGCGTAATTCATAGAACGGACCTTTGCTATGAGTCACTATTTTTATGACCTTTGAATATTATTAGGACGGGGCTCGGCATGGCCATTCTTTAGGCTAAGCCTCTCTCGGTTCGCGCGTTTCATTTAAGTAAAAGTCTAAGAAAGTCCGATGTTTATAGTATGGGGCATCCCGATTACAAAATTTTAATTATCGACAAAGACGGTCAGACCTCAAGGCGGCTGTGCGAATATTTGATCGAAAATGGCTTTGAAGCTGAGCATGCATCGACAGGTGAAGCTGGTATTGAGCAGATGAAGATCTTTAAGCCGCGCTTTGTGGTTTGCGATTTGATGTTGCCGGATATGAACGCAATTGCTGTTCTAGATTACATCAAATCTCATGCAGAACTCAGTAAGCGCGATATAAAAGTTTTAATCACTTCCAGTCACAACAGTGTGCAGAACGTAAAAGAGTGCATTAAAAAAGGCGCGTGTGATTATATTTTGAAACCCATCAAGCCAGAAACACTTCTTCCGCGTTTGATTTTTCAAGCGCAAAAGAAGAGAGAATTTACAGAGGAAGAAAAAACTGTCGTGACCGCACTCCAAGGTGGAGATCTCTACAACCATCTTTTGAGTCTTGTCTTGAAGGAAGCAATCTCTAAAAAATCAGATCACGAAATTCTCTTCAATATGGCAAAGATGTTGGCGCTGGCCTTGAAAGCTGTTCGATGTTCTTTCATTGAATGCTTAGAGGATCGTGTAACAGGTTATGTGAGAGTTTCTCATGACAACATTGATATGAATAATTTTAAAATCGATTTAGACAAATACCCTGAAGTTTTAGATGTCATGAACAAAGAGCAAATCGTAGTGATCGAAAATCTAGATTCAGATCCAACTCTTGTCGAAATGAAAAAGAATTTAAAAAGTATTTCGTTCAACTCCATGATCGTTTGTCCAATTTATCGTCGTGGATATTTCTACGGCGTGATCTCTGCAAGAATGGGAAACTCACAAATATTTACAGAAAATCATATACGCTTTGCAATGATGCTCAGCCAAATTGTCAGCCTAATTCTAAGCTCCCAAATCCCACTCCCCATAGAATTCAAGCAACCAGCATAAAGGTGAGCCGCACCTTTTCCAAAGGTCTGCGTCACTAAAAGGCGCTTAGTGGCGACACGGTAGGTCGCCAAAAGCGACTAAGCGACTTTTGGTCAGCTGTTGTTGTCGGTGATGTCGCCTATGGCCTCTTCGACTTTTTGTATCCATTTGAGGGCCTCTGTTTCTTCAGATTTATAATAAGAAAGTTTTACTTCTACAAAGGGAGCGTGGAGGCGGTAGCCTTTGGTGAGTTTACAGCCTTGGAGAGCAGTCTCGACTCGGTGAGAGACTTCGGACTCGCCGTAGCCTACGCACTTCCAAGATTTTGTGATGAGTTTATCGAGATTTTTTGTGAGTTCTGCAAACGTTTTTTCTAAGTGATCATTCCAAATGCCATCGATTTCTTTTGGAGGACCCGGAAGAACAAATATTTTTTTATTTTGAGCGGTGAGAGAAAAAGCATTCGCTGTGCCTAGAGCATTTTCTAAAATTTGTGATCCTTCGGGATAGTAGCATTGTTGTTTTTGAAATTCTCTGAAAGGAACTCCGCGTGCTTTGAAACGGGCTTCTATTTTTTCTAAAGATTTTTGATCAAAGACCAATTTCTTTTGTGCCCATTCGGCGATCACATCGCGAGTGAAGTCATCAGTTGTCGGTCCTAATCCACCGGTAACAAAAATAATATCTGATTTGTCCTTACAGAAGTCGAGTGTGTCTAAAATGATTTTACGATCGTCAGGAATGGCAACATGTGTGGTAACCTCCACACCCAAGACAGTCATTTTTTTTGAAATCCATTGCCCATTTGAATTGAGGATCTGTCCAGACGTAATTTCGGTTCCTATGCCAATGATTGATGCTTTCATGTTCATCAAGATACCATTCTCTACATAAAGATCAAACCATATGTGGACTTGTCAAAAAGAGTTTCTGTTGTCATATTTAAAGCCTGACGTTTTGGGTGTCAGGCTTTAAGTATCAGATCAATGCGAGAGGATGATATAATGTCAAAAACAATGAGAAAAGTTGCAATCTTAGGTGGGAAGCGTACGCCATTTGTAAAATCTATGGGCGCTTATCAAAAAACAACGAATCAACAAATGTTCACCGAAGTTTTAAATAATCTAGTCACAGACTATAAACTCGAAGGTAAAAAATTAGGCGATGTTGCAGGTGGAGCGTTGATCACAAATTCGGCAGATTGGAATTTAACTCGTGAGTCTATTTTGGGAACAAAACTTCATCCTCATACGCCAGGCTATAATGTTCAGCGTGCTTGTTCCACAAGCTTAGACACTTCTCTGCAAATTGCTTTGAAAATTGCAGCAGGACAAATTGATGTGGGAATTGCTGGTGGCTCCGATACGAACAGCGATGTGCCGGTGACATTCTCAAGATCTTTTGCATGGAAGATGATTGAGTTGAGAAATGCTAAAAACTTTATGCAAAAATTAAAAGTCATTTTAAGTATTCGTCCAAAAGATTTAAAACCTCATTTTCCAAATGCCGGAGAGAAGAGAACTGGAAAATCTATGGGAGACCATTGTGAAATGATGGTGAAAGAGTGGAAAATTCCGAGAGAAGCCCAAGATGAATTGACATTCATCAGTCATCAGAATGCAGCAAAAGCTTATAAAGAAGGTTTCTATGAAGACATGGTTATTAACTTTAAAGGCTTAAAGCGCGATGGAATTCTTCGCGAAGATACAACCAAAGAAAAACTAGCAAAATTAAAACCTGCTTTTGATAAAACATCGGGGCAAGGAACTCTTACGGCGGGAAATAGCACTCCATTAACTGACGGAGCTTCGGCTGTCCTGATGGCTTCAGAAGAATGGGCCAAGGCTAATAATCTTCCGGTGCTTGCCTATTTTGTCGATGCCCAAGTGGCAGCGTTGGATTTTGTACACGGTGAAGGATTGTTGATGGCGCCAACCATTGCGGTGAGCGAACTTTTAAAACGTAACAACTTGACGCTTCAGGATTTTGATTTTTATGAAATCCACGAAGCCTTTGCGGGCCAAGTCCTCTGCACATTGAAGGCTTGGGAAGATCCGGATTATTGCAAAAAAGTTTTAGGTCGAGACAAACCCCTCGGTTCTATCGATAGATCTAAGATGAACGTCAAAGGTGGAAGCGTAGCCTTGGGCCATCCCTTCGCTGCAACTGGAGCAAGAATTGTTGCAAGTCTTGCCAAGATTCTAAATCAAAATGGAAAAGGTCGCGGACTGATTTCTGTTTGTACGGCTGGTGGAATGGGAGTCGTGGCCATTGTCGAAAAATAATTTTTCCTACACCAAAGAAAAGCAATCGGATTCCTTTGAAATCGAATTCGATTATTTTTCTTTAGATAGAAAAAATTCCAAGCAATTATTTTTACTTTTGCATGGATTTTCGCAAAGAGGTGAGTCGCTCATGAAAAAGCTCTCGCCCATTTTACCGCAAGATGCGGCGATCCTTTCTCCAAATGCACCCTTTCCAGCTCCCTATAAAACGGATTCGGGATACCTAGAGGCTTACGCTTGGTATTTTTATCTCGCCAAAGATAACCGCTTTGTGATTCCGCCAGGGCCCGCGATCAAAGCTCTTAAAAAATTAATTGCAAAACTAGGCTATGATAAACTTCCAATTACGATCATCGGATTTTCTCAAGGTGGATACCTTGCGCCAGTGGTGGCAAAAGAAATGAACGTAAAGCATATCATTGCTGTATCAGCAGATTATCTTGCTCGTTATTACAGCAAGGATGATAAATTTAAATTGGACGCCATCCACGGCGCAAAAGATGAAGTTTCACCAATAGAAATCTCTAAAAAGAATTTAGCAGATCTAAAAGCAGAATTAGGCCTAAATGCTACTTTCCATGAACTCCCAAATACCCGCCATGAAGTCGATGAAGCAGCCATCAAAGTCATCGCAAAAATTTTAAGCTAATTATTTGCACATCTTTAAAAACAGGCATACAAAGTCTTTATGAAGTTCATTTTGATTTTGTCTTTATGTTTTGGTTTTGATGCCTTTGCCGTGTCTAAAGTTGAAGGCTTAGATATTATTTCTCAAGAAGTTAAGGTCATTGATTTTTCAAATTTAAAAGATTCTGAAAAAGGCACGGTGGTGCTTTTTTTATCTCCACTCTGCCCATGCTCAGAGGCCCACACTGGTACGATAAAAGCGCTGATGAAAGAATATAAAGATTTTAAATTCGTGGGAATTTATTCCAGCGCAGAGGAAAACGAAGAGTTTCGTGAATACTTTAGGATGAAAGATTTTGGAATGCCTGTTCTAAGAGACGCAAAATACACTTTCGCCAATGAGCTGGGAGCGTTAAGTACGCCCCACGCATTTGTGATCAACAAAAAAGGCGAAATACTTTATAAAGGCGGCGTAACGTCCAGTAGCAAAGCCAAAAAAGGTTCCGACCAATTATTGAATACGGCATTAAAACAGATTGAAGAAAAAAAAGAAGTAAGCCCTAAAGAAACAAGAGTTTTGGGCTGTGCGATCAGAGACACATAACTGAAGGAGACATATGAAAAATTTTATTTTAGCATTCACTTTATTAATACAACCATTAACGGCTTGTGCAAAAGCTGATTACGTCTCTCAAGATAAACCAGTATCTCCGAGCTCAGCATACCAGGTGATTTTTAAAAAACTTGGAATTTATGCGGAAATAGAATGGGCAAATCCACCACAAAAATCTCAAGATTCAAAATTTCATTTGAAAGTTCTAGGGATGGTATCTGAAGAAAGCATGCAAAAATTAGAAAGCGCAACGCTAGAGGTGATCTTGTGGATGCCATCCATGGGTCATGGAAGCTCTCCCACTTCTGTACAAAAAGTGAATTCTTCAACATTTGATGTATCGAATGTTTATTTTATCATGGATGGGGATTGGGAAATTCGTTTTGTATTAAAGAATGGATCCCAAGTTCTTGATGAAGCTACTTATTCTCTAGATATATAATGGCAGTAGAATGTTTTTATTTATAATTGGTCTTTTTTTAAGTCACAACGCAGATGCAGCCAGCTGCTGCAGTGGAGGGACTAGTACCACGGCCATCATCACCAACAATGATCAGGCGCAATTCACGGCAAGTATGATGTTTTCGTCGGTTCATGCCCAAGCGCGCACCGATGGAAAATGGCAAAAGCTTGATGGAGATAAAACCCGCGAGATTTTTACGATGGAAGGCTCAGCCCTTCTGGGTGACCGCACCCAAATTTCTTTAAGCGCCCCTTTTCAAAAAAATTCTTACGAATCCTCCACACAAAATGCCAATGGCTCAGGAGTTGGCGATGTTAAAATGAGCTTTGCGTATGAAGCTGTGACAGATTGGGATTACTCAAAGTATCGTCCAAAAATTTATGTGTATTCCCAAGCGCAGCTTCCGACGGGCAAATCCATTTACGAAACTCAAGAGTTAGAAGCTGTGGATTCAACAGGAACGGGACTCTTAGGCCTTGGAGTTGGGGCGGTTGCCGTAAAAACGATCAAAAAATGGGATTACAATGCTAATATTTTTACCCAAAAGCTCTTCGATAAAAGTTTTGGCGCAATTCGTATTGAGCCTGGAAATATCTATCAGACAAGTGTGGGCGTTGGTTATAACTACACGGCTTGGAGATTTGGAATCAACAATCTGGCCTACCTTCAAGACTCTGGTAAAACCTCAGGAATGGTGGATTCAAAGATTTCCATAGAGAGATACGTCTCTTCGACTCTACTCGTCAGTTACCTTTACGAAGAAGATCTCTCTGTAACGGCGAGTTATTCTGATCAAACCTTAATCGGAAAACCGGTAAATACTCAGCTCAGCCGAGCAGTTTTCTTGAGTCTACAAAAACATTGGCCAAGATAAGTCATAAGCATAGACATTCAGTCTTGATTTCATTCGTGATCTCAATATAAATTCTATCTTTCAAATCAGGAGACATTCATGGCTAAAGGCACTTATTCGAATCAAGCAACAAACAGTGAAAAAGTAAAAGAAATTTTAAGCTGGTACGGAGCAGATAATCCTGGAGTTCTTGCGAACTTATCAAGACTTCTTAATCACGGAAGAACTGGCGGAACTGGAAAACTCGTTATCCTTCCGGTGGATCAAGGTTTTGAACATGGGCCGGCAAGATCCTTCCAAAAAAATTCCGCAGGATACAATCCGCATTACCATTTCGAATTGGCAATTGAATCAGGTTGCAACGCTTATGCGGCTCCACTCGGATTTTTAGAAGCAGGTGCAAGAGAATACGCCGGCGAAATTCCTTTGATCTTAAAAGTAAACAATTCCGATGTTCTTTACGATAACAAATCTCCAATCTCTGCTTTAACATCTTCAGTGGATGATGCTCTAAGATTGGGTTGCGCGGGAATTGGTTTCACTATCTATCCTGGAAGTGGCGACAGAAAGCAAATGTACGAAGAGATCGCAAGAATGTCTAAAGAAGCAAAAAAAGCAGGTTTAGTTGTTGTAATTTGGGCTTATGCAAGAGGACCGAATCTTTCTAAAGACGGTGAGACTGCAGTAGACGTGATTGCTTATGCTGCTCAAATCGCAGCACAACTTGGTGCTCACATTATTAAAGTGAAGCCGCCAACTAAACACGTAGAACTTGCTGAAGCTAAAAAAGTATTCGATGAATTCAAAATCCCAATTTCAACACTCACAGAACAAGTGAAGCACGTAGTGCAAAGTTGCTTTGATGGTAGAAGAATTATTATCTTTAGTGGTGGAGCGGCTAAGGGCACCGATGCGGTGCTTGAAGAAGTAAAGCATATCGCAAAAGGTGGCGGATTTGGCTCGATCATGGGAAGAAACGCCTTCCAAAGACCAAAGCTCGAAGCAATTAAATTGATTAACGATGTTCAAGATATTTTTGTAAAAGGATAGAGGTAAAAGTTTTGAGTGAATTAATAAATGATCACGTTGAGAGAGAAAATCCGCTAAAAGCTGAGAAAAGAAAAAAACTGACCGAACTCAGAGAGAAAGGCATTAATCCTTTTCCTTACGCTTTTGAAAGAAGCATCGATGCCACGGAAGCTCGTAAAAAATACGAAGCACTTCAAAACGGTGAAGCAGCTAAAGATCAAAAAGTCACAATGGCAGGTCGTCTTATCACAAAACGTCCGATGGGTAAGGCTGCGTTTTTTACTTTCCAAGATCAAGAAGGAACATTTCAAGCTTATATCAGAGTTCAAGAGTTATCTCCGGAAGATGCAATCTCTTGGGACTATATCGATATCGGAGATATCGTAGGTCTTACAGGTTTTGTCTTCAGAACTCAAAAAGGGGAATTATCAATCCACTGTGAGAAATTCCAAATTCTTACTAAAACTCTAGAACCACTTCCAGATAAGTATCATGGACTTGTTGATACAGATTTAAGATATCGTTACAGACATCTTGATCTCATCATGTCTCCAGAAACTAAAAAAGTATTTCAAACCAGAACAAAGATTATCAAGGCGATCAGAAAATTCTTAGACGATCGCGGATTTATGGAAGTTGAAACGCCGATTCTTCAACCTGTTTATGGAGGAGCAGCGGCAGAACCCTTCACGACTCATCATAATGCTTTGGATATGAAGCTCTATATGAAAATTTCTCCAGAATTGTATTTGAAGAAGTTGATCGTAGGTGGATTTGATAAAGTTTATGATCTAAATAAAAACTTTAGGAACGAAGGTATCGATAGATCTCATAACCCAGAGTTCTCAATGATTGAATGGTATGAGGCCTACACAGATTACAATTACCAAATGACACAATTTGAAGAGCTTGTTTCATTCTTAGCCAAAGAAATCACGGGCAGTTACAAAGTTCAGTATCAAGGAAAAGAAATCGATTTCACAACTCCTTGGAAAAGACTTTCTGTTTACGATGCCATCAAAGAATACGGCAAAGTGGATGTTGAAAAATTATCTTCGGCAGAACTTTTCGACCAGTTAAAGAAAAGTGGCAGCGACAGAAAAGGTCCTGCAAGCAAAGGAGAGATGGCTGCTGAACTCTTTGAGTTGGTGGCAGAAGAGCACTTATGGAATCCGATTTTTATTACGGATCACCCAGTTGAAATTTCTCCTCTGACGAAAAAACACAGAACAAAAGCCGGTCTTGTGGAAAGATTTGAGCCTTTTGCAGCTTGTATGGAAATCGGAAATTCTTATTCGGAGTTGAACGATCCAGAAGAGCAAAGATCAAGACTAGAAGAACAAGATAAGCAAAGAGCGCACAATAAAGAAGCTCATCCAATGGACGAAGACTTCTTGCACGCCATTGATGTGGGAATGCCACCCACGGGTGGTGTAGGACTTGGTATTGAGAGAATCGTAATGATCCTTACAGATCAAGCGTCTATCAGAGATATTATCTTCTTCCCTACGATGAAAATAAAGAATGATTAAGAAATTTGATTTTGATTTTATCAAGAATACGGAACAGCTTTTAAAGCAACACAACCTTGGAAATAAAAAACTCCTTGTCGGTGTTTCCGGAGGAGTTGATTCTGTTGTTTTATTTCATCATTTATTAAAAGTTTCAGATAAATTGCCTCTTGATATTTCGGTTTGTTACGTTCACCACGGTATTTCTGCTGATGAAAAACAAAACAAATACCGTGATCGTGCTTTTTCGTTTGTAAAAAGACTCGCGGAAGAAAACAGAATTCCATTTTTTACGAATGATCCTAAAAAAAACAAATCCTCTGACGAAGAATACTTTAGAAATCTTCGAAATGATTTTTTTGTATCGACAATGTCCGAAAATAAAATCGATATTTTGCTCAAAGCTCATCATCGAGATGATTTGTTAGAAACAAGGCTCATTCGCTTGATTCGCGGTGTGGGTGACCAAGGTTTTGAATCTATGACAGAGTTCAATGGTGAGATTTTTAGACCCTTACTCACTTGGAGTAGAGAAGAGATCGAAAATTATGCAAAAAAATATCAATTGGATTTCGTAAAAGATCCTTCTAACAAGGATGGAAAGTATTTTAGAAATTGGATCAGAAACTCTTGGTTGAAAGATTTAGAGGCATATAGACCTGGGGCAAAGTCCAGCCTGACGCGCTCGTTAGAGAATATTTCACAAATGCTAAAGGCAGATTCTGGCTGTGACTTTTCTGCCACAATCGACAAAAGTGGTATTATTCGTAGCAAGCTCATTTTGCTCAATAAGTTGGATCAAAGAAGAGTATTTGCCTTCTACTTGAATAAAATGAATGTGAAGAACTATTCTCACTCTCATATTGATGAAATTTTAAAGCGTCTTGACAGTTCCAAAAAGGCACTCACATTTCATGTGATGGGTTGTGACTGGGTAGTTGACACTGAGCATATCTCCATCAAATAAAACAAATAAGTTTTAAACTAACAGCCGACCTTAAGGCCAAGCGCAATTGTTAAGATTCTGCGCCTCGCATTTGGCTGCGAGAGTCTAGTAAATATATCTTAGAATTCGTCTCTTTAATACTTTCGGCTGTTAGTTTAAAACTTATTTGTTTTATGAATTATCCTGATTTTGTGCTATCCTAAAATAGCTTTTAACTCTTCGAAAGGAATCCGATGCGTTCTACTCAAAAAACTCTAGCCTTGTGGGCATTATTGGTTGTTGTAGCAATCATACTTTTTCAATTCTATGATCAAAAACTTCAAACTACGATCACTGATTTTAATTATGCAAAATTCGTGGAAGCGATCAAAGCCAAAGAAATCAAGCCCGACACAGTGGCATTCAACCAACAGACAAATGAAATTACTGGTGAGTTGAAAGACGAGCTTAAAGAAAAATATAAGGGCGCTCAAAAATTCACTATCGTGGGTAACACAGACGAGCAATCGTTTAAGATTTTGCAAGAAAACGGGTATACACCAAACTACGTGAAAAATGAGAATAATGGATTCTTGCAATCACTTTTTGTAAACTGGTTACCGTTGATTATTATTTTCTTAATGTTCATGTTTTTCATGCGCCAAATTCAAGTTGGTGGCGGAAAGGCAATGAGCTTTGGTAAATCTAAAGCAAAACTTCTTACCGAAAATAAAAATCGCGTAACTTTCAAAGACGTTGCTGGTGTGGAAGAAGCCAAAGATGATTTAACTGAAATTATCGACTTTTTAAAATCTCCAAAAAAATTCACAAACCTTGGTGGTAGAATTCCCAAAGGTGTTTTGCTGGTTGGTCCTCCGGGAACAGGTAAAACTTTGCTTGCAAGAGCTGTAGCTGGTGAGGCTGGTGTTCCGTTCTACACGATCTCTGGTTCTGATTTTGTTGAAATGTTTGTAGGTGTCGGAGCATCTAGAGTAAGAGATTTATTTGAACAAGGTAAGCGTAGTGCTCCTTGCATTATCTTTATTGATGAGATCGATGCCGTAGGACGTCATCGTGGTGCCGGCATGGGCGGTGGGCACGATGAAAGAGAGCAAACTCTAAACCAATTATTGGTTGAGATGGATGGATTTGAAAGTAACGAAGGCGTAATCCTTATCGCTGCGACAAACCGTCCGGATGTTTTGGATCCCGCATTGTTGAGACCAGGAAGATTCGATAGAAGAGTTATCGTTGGAAAACCTGATCTTAAAGGCAGAGTTGAAATTCTAAAAGTTCATACAAGAAAAACTCCTTTGGCATCAGAAGTGGCTATCGAAAAAGTAGCGAGAGGAACCCCGGGGTTTTCTGGTGCTGACCTTGAGAACTTAGTGAATGAAGCTGCTCTGATGGCAGCAAGACACAATAAAAAAGTTATCGATATGCATGACTTCGAAAATGCCAGAGATAAAGTTTTGATGGGGCCTGAGAGAAAATCTATGGTGATCAACGAAGATGATAAGAAAAATACAGCTTATCACGAGGCGGGTCACACAATCATGGCTAAAAAGCTAAAGCATATGGACCCAGTTCACAAAGTAACAATCATTCCAAGAGGGATGGCTTTGGGTGTCACTCAAACATTGCCGATCGATGATCGCGTTTCCTTAACAAGAGAAAAAGCTAAAAACATGATTGCGATGCTTTTTGGCGGAAGAGCTGCGGAAGAAATCATTTTTACAGATTTCACGACAGGCGCTTCAAACGATATTGAAAGAGCAACAGAACTTGCGCGCAAGATGGTTTGCGAGTGGGGTATGTCAGATAAACTAGGACCATTGCACTACGAAAAGCGTGAAGGTCATGTGTTCTTAGGTTTAAACTCTGCTCAACCGGCTAGAGAATACTCTGAACAAACTGGTCAAGAAATCGATAGCGAAGTAAGAAAGCTTGTTAAAGAAGGCCACGAAAGAGCTCTCACAATCTTAAAAGAAAATTTACAAGCGTTACATAATCTTTCTCTAGCATTATTAGAAAAAGAAACTCTTGATGGTATTGAAATCGATATGATCATGGAAGGTAAAACTTTAGCAGATATCGAAAAAGAAAGAGAGCTCAGAGCAAAAACTCTAGAAGAGCAAAATAAAAAACAAGAAGAAGAAAATAAGAAAAAAGAACTTGAAGAGGCTCGTTTAAAAGACGAGTTGAAAAAACCTTCAGGTGGAGGAATGGGTAACACCGGTCCAGTAACTACATAACTAGAACAACCTAAGTCAACAACGTGAGGGGAATAGTTGTCAGCCTTTGGCTGACGGCTCGCAACAAGATGACATTTTTTGGCCGCTTCTTTGAAAACATAAGCTGGATCCTCGGACAAGTGAGGATATGGGATGTCTTAGACATGCTCCTCGTTTGGCTTATTGTTTATCGTATTCTTCTATTGATTAGGCAAACTCGCGCTATTCAAATGTTATCAGGTCTTGGAATTTTGGCCATCACTTATGTTTCTTCGCATTGGTTAGATCTTTTTACTATCAAATGGTTATTAGAAAACTTCTTCGATAATTTATTCGTAATCGTTGTTGTTCTCTTTCAAAATGAAATCAGAAAAGCACTTGCACACATTGGTAGAAATCCATTCTTTAGCGGGGTTTCTGCTGTGGAAGAAACGCAAGTTATTGAAGAGCTCGCAAAATGTTCTATTCAGCTTGCACAACGTGGATACGGAGCTCTTATCGTTATTGAAAGAGAGATGGGCTTAGAGGAGTTCGTTGAAGTCGGAACAAATCTCGATGCCTCGGTGAGCAGTGAACTTTTGAGTTCGATCTTCTTACCATCGAGTCCATTACATGATGGTGCCGTTATCATCCGCGGTGGTCGCATTAGAGCGGCAGGATGTTTCTTGCCATTAACTAAGAGTCCTCAGGTGGATAAAAATTTGGGAACTCGTCATAGAGCCGCGATTGGCTTAACGGAAGAAACGGATGCCATTGTGATTGTGGTTTCTGAAGAAAATAATTTTGTGAGCGTTGTTGAGAGCGGTCAGATGTCTCAGGATTTAGATCATAAGACTTTAAGAAAATTCTTATATGATGCATTTCAAATGTCTCATGAGATCAATATGGAAAGAGGCGCCAACGTATGAGTATCAGTATATGAGCACCAGTATATGAGCCCTATGTCACCTAAACCAAAATTAAAGTGGAATGATAAGTTCAAAGAAACTCTTTATGAGAATGGAAGCTACAAGGTCGTAGCTCTTCTGATCACTTTGATTTTGTGGATCACGGTTCTTGGAAACAAAGACCAAGTTTTAAATCAATATGTAAAATTGAATTTTATACTTCCAAAGAATCATATCATTGCCAACGGAATCACAGATCAGGTTCAAGTGCAGATTTCAGGAAGTAGATTGTCACTCAAAAAATTAGCAAAAGGTTTAGAGCCCATCGAATTGAATCTTGAGGATGCAAGACCGGGAAGAACGATCATCGCTATTCCTACGGATAAAATCACCTTGCCGTTTGGTGCGCAGATTGTGAGTGTAAATCCAGCGACTCTAGTTGTCGATGTTGATCAGATCATTACTAAGAGAGTTCCAGTGAAGATCACTTGGGACGCAGATGAAGAGCCACAATTTGTGAAGGTTTCACAAATTAAACCTGCAAGCATCATTGTAAAAGGCGCTGCAAGTGTTCTTGGTAGAATCCAAGAGGTCTGGACGGATCCAATTAGTCCATTAGAGGTGGTTTTTGATAAATCAAAAACAAATGTAGAATTTAGAGTAGGTTTAAAAGAATTTAGTTATTTTGGCGTATTACCTATAGAAAATAAAAATGTGACAGTGTCACTACAACAAAAGTAAAAAAGTGCGCCTTTTGGAGAAAGAAATTATGTTGGAAAGTTTATTTGGGACGGATGGAGTTAGGGGAACGGCGAACACTTATCCTATCACACCAGACATTGTGATGAAGATTGGGCAAGCTCTTGGTTATATCTTGAGAAAAACCGAAGGCGCTCACAAATCAGATAACAAAAGAGTGGTCATCGGAAAAGACACAAGGCTTTCTGGTTATATGGTAGAGATGGCTTTAGCTTCAGGATTAAACTCTATGGGCGTGCATGTGCAACTTGTTGGGCCACTACCAACTCCAGGAATTGGTTTCTTAACTCAGAACATGAGAGCGGATGCGGGGATTGTCATATCTGCTTCGCACAATCCTTACCATGATAATGGAATTAAAATTTTTGGTCCGGATGGTTTTAAAATTTCAGAAAAAATGGAAAAAGAAATTGAGTCTTTAGTTTTAAATGAAAACTTAAATGCACTTCTCCCAAAATCAGCAGGAATTGGTAGATCAAAACGCATTGAGGATTCTGCCGGTAGATATATTGTGTTTGTGAAAAACACATTTCCTCTAGATTTAACTCTCGATGGTTTAAGGATTGTTTTGGATTGCGCAAATGGAGCTGCTTACAAAGTAGGGCCTGCCATCTTAGAAGAATTGGGTGCCGAAGTTATCGTTCTGGGCAATAAGCCCGATGGAACAAATATCAATGACAAGTGCGGAGCTTTACATCCTAATTCGCTTTCACAGAACGTAGTTCAGTACAGAGCAGATTGTGGAATCAGTCTTGATGGTGATGCGGACAGAGTAATCCTAGCGGATGAAAAGGGAACTATCGTTAATGGCGATCATATTCTTGCCATCTGTGCTTTGGATATGAAAGAGCGCGGTCAATTAAAGAATGATACCGTTGTAGCCACAGAAATGTCTAATTTCGGTTTAGAAAAAATGTTGAAGAATAATAATATCCATCTTTTAAAAACAAACGTAGGTGATAAGTATGTTGTTCAAGAGATGAGAAAAGGTGGTTTTTCAATTGGCGGTGAGCAGTCCGGTCATATTATATTCTTAGACCATTCGACAACTGGTGACGGGCTTATTGCGGCTTTAAAAGTTTTAGCTGTAATGAAGAGATCAAACAGAAAATTATCTGATCTTAGTAGCGTAATGACAGACATGCCACAAATTTTAAAAAATCTTAGAGTGGCCAAGAGAAAACCGCTTGAAGAAATCAGCGGTTATCAAGACCTTCACGATAAGATTTCAAAAGAGCTAAAAGGCCAAGGGAGAATCTTTGTGAGATTTTCTGGAACAGAGCCTCTCATCAGAGTTTTGGTGGAAGGCCCAGATCAAAAAATGATCCGTAAATATGCTGATGATATGGCAAGCCTCTTAGAGAAATCACTTTCTTAAACTAGAGATAATTCCATAAAGCATTGATGCTAAGAATAGGATGGCAAAGATTCGTTGAATCCATTTTGTGCGTTCTATTTTTTCTTTTATTATCTTTTCTTCGTCGATATGAATCACGTTGTCTTCTTCAGATCTTTGGATGTCTTCAAAATCATGTTTTGTGATGTATTTTAGAATTTGATTTTCCACCTTTGGATTGTTGATCAGGAATTCGTCGGGAACTTCGACATAAAAGTGCTGAGCAAGGTAAGCTTTTGTTCTCAATTCTGCATAGAGAATATTGTTTCCAGGTGAAGGCTCTAATTCTTTTTTTGCTTCTTGCTCATTGAAATGGATTTCAAAGGGAATACTGTTTTTTTCTAAAAACTGCACAATGCCGTCGATTTCTTGAGGTACGAGAGGTCCAAAGTTCATAGTAAAATAATATATTCCTTTTCTAAGAAAATCATAGTAATTTTAGTCTAATCATAAGACTGAATCAGAGGACCAGATGACCAAGATAAGATTGGGTGTAAATTTAGATCATGTTGCTACGCTTCGCCAGGTGAGGGGAGGGACTACGGTTTATCCAGATCTTTTGAAGCAGTTAGAGATTGCTACTTTTGCTGGTGCCGACCAGGTGACCATTCACCTTAGAGAAGATCGTCGTCATATCCAGGATAAAGACGTAAAAGATGTCTGTCATCATGCCAAAATTCCTGTGAATCTAGAGATGGCGGTGACGGAGGAAATGACGAAGATTGCCCTCAAATACAAACCTACCTATGTGTGTTTGGTTCCGGAAAAACGCCAAGAGCTAACAACGGAAGGTGGCCTTGACGTTGTTAAAAAGAAAAAACAGATCACCGCACTCATTCAAAAGCTTTCTAAAAAAGGAATTAAAGCATCCACTTTTATTGCTCCAAACAAAAAGCAGGTTTTGGCCTCTAAAGAAGCTGGAGCTTTTGCTTGCGAGTTTCACACGGGACATTGGGTGCAATTGAAGGGCGCTAAAAAAGAGAAAGAATGGATGAAGTTGATAGAAGCCGCGCTATATTGCCATGAATTGGGAATGAATGTGCATGCAGGGCATGGTCTAGACTACATTACCACTCAAGAGATCAAATCCCTTCCATTCTTGGAAGAGGTCAACATCGGACACTTTCTGGTTTGTGAAGCTCTAGAGGTTGGAATGTTCGAAAGCGTTTCAAAAATGAAGCAGATTTTAATCTAAGCCCGGAGTGTGATTGAGAACGCCCATTACACTTTGCATAAGAGTCAGTGGCTTTCGTGGCTCTGCGGCTTTTGGAGGTTTGGGTTCAATTCTTGTCGGAGGGGTTAGGTTCTCGCTGAGAGCGGGATTGCTAGAAGCAAAATCATCCTTTAACTTTTGCAAATAGAACTGCTCCATACCCTTATCTTTAATTTTTACAGTAACTAAAATTGGATCTTCTATCCTGCCAGAGTGGCTAAATATAATTTGATGTTGAATATTGTATTTTTGAGCCCAAGATCTTAACTGTTCTAAAATATCTTTTGCTGGGAAATTTTTCGAATAAGATTCATATTTAAGATTTAAAATCATATTGCGACTATGATGATTGAGATCCACTTTTGCAGTCACTCCAGATTGAGCTACATAGACCCCACTTCTGCTTAAGTTCACAGGATTGCGATATTCTGTGGATCTGATCGCGGGAGTGCCAGCTTTCGTGCCAATCATCTGAGTGTAAGTTGGCACTGGCACAGTGACGCGAGGGTGCCTTCCAGGAATGCTAGTGACTCGATTTGGTTTGAAAGGTGGAACTGGAGTAGTCTCACGAGAAATTTGCTCACCGGGCAGTAGTGGTCTAGGATATCTTTGTGCAGGTTTTGCAACCGCAATAGTTCCTCTAGTGTGATTTTCTTGTGGTATAAATTCACGAGTTGGTTTTTGAGCCGGAACGGCAACGTTGACTTTGGAAATTGGTGAATTGTCATTAGCTTGAATTGGAGCTTCAGTGACATCATAAAATTTCTTACTTAATTCTGTTGGTTTAAGAGCTTGAGTTTCAATAACTAAAATAAGATCTTGTTTGAGTGCTTCAATATTACTTAATTCAATCTTAAGTAATGTAATTTTTGAAAGTGATGTTTTTAAAAGAGAGCTATGAATACTGATATTATTTTGGAAGTTACTAGGTAATTGACCTACTAAATCCGTAATCATATCTAATTCATACGCTAAATTCTCTATCTCTATAATTTTTCTTTTAATTTCGCTAATCTCGTCTTTGATTTTCTCCATAAGATTTTGAGCACCATCCTTTGCTAAAGCTTCCTGGCTAGCCGTTCTTCCGCGGGCATCAAGCAATGCCAATTGGACTTCTGAGATTCCATCGGCGATTCTCTCGAATGGGATTTTTGGTGAGTATTCAAAAATAGCTCTAGTTTTAATAAGTAGAGCTGGAACGTTTTTAGTTAAAAGACCATGGATTGTGCGAGCTTCTCTATTTAATTCAACAATATCTGAAGAGTTTCTTTCGATTTTAAATGTACGTCCAGTTTCAACTTGCTTAATATAGTGAATTGTTAGGCTTTCCAAATTCGACTGAACGGGGTTACTCTCTTCGAATTTTTCAATGAAAAGTGATCTGCAGACATTTTCTGCATAAAGTAATTGAGTAGGAATGGCTACTAAACCGCATAACAAAATAAGACTAATTTTTTGCAACATTTGCAGAACTCCATGTTTAATACAAAGTAACCTTTTGCGGCAGCTCATCTCAACCTAACTTTCCGCATGATATTTCAATCTTATAGAGAGCAACAAGCATGCCTTGCGCTTTGTTGTAGAACTGTTGTAACATTACGAAATGATTATCAATTCACTAGAAGATTTAAAGCAATGGTTGAAGAAAAATCTGATTGCCCAACTGACTCCCAAAACTCTTGTTTTATTGGAAGGTGAAATGGGGGTTGGGAAGACTCAGATGGTAAAGCTATTTTGCGAGCAATTTGGTTGCTATAACGAGGTTTCTTCACCCACATTCGCAATTATCCAAGAATACCCATCAGCCCTCGGAGTGATCCATCACGCCGATCTTTACCGCATCGAAAGTAATGATGAACTTGAGAACACCGGGTTTTGGGAGATCTTTAACAAATCGCCGGATGTCTCTAAAGGTGGTGTGATCTTTATTGAATGGTCACAAAAAATGGATATTTCGAGAATTCCAAAAGGCTGGAAAATCATAAGAATTAAATACGAGTTTGCTGACGCTTCTAGTGGAAGTAGAAAAATTGAACTGAGCCTTCTGTAATATCATTTCTGATTTTTCCACTAGCCCCAATAGCGTATTCTTTGCTTAAAGCTTTCCTTAAAGAAAGCTCCCCTTGATATGAATCATACTCTTCAATTGGATCCCAAAGCCAAGTGCCTTCAAGCTGAACCTTGAAATCAATTTTTGGTCTAAAAAGGATTCCAACTTTCGGTCCGACTTGCGCTCGGAAGTTATTGTCATCGAACTTTTGCGAGTAAGAAAGATCAAGGGACCCCATGGCATACAAAGTAAACTTCGAAAGATTCGTTGCTAGCCCCCAACTGGACTGGAAATATCCGCCTTGGCAGAAAGCGCACTTATCATCTTGGTAGGATTTCACCCCAAAAGACATATCCCATGAAGGACGTTTTTCAAAAGTTTCAAAAGGGGCCATGCTTCGAACGCTCACCAGAGTCCACTGATAGAGATCCCATTTTTTAAAGTCATTGCTGGATTGAAAGATCGTATTGAAGAACTCAATCTGCGCGTTTTCGGGATAACCGAAATCAGGGTCCAGTAAGTCATGAAGGGCGAATCTTACGTGATAACGTTGGAAAGATTCAAACATTTCACTGTAGCCCGGCTCAATCCCTAAACGCTGAGATCCGTGACCGTCGTGAGGTTTTGATACAGGCTCTGTAACTTTGATTTCATTCTCTTGTGGAGGAAGTTCGACTCTTTTAACTAGTAAATCTTTCTTCCATTGGTACTCGTCAGTCTTTTCGTCATTCACTTTGCCCGAGTGTTTGTATTCAATCCAATCAATCAGAGTATCAATGATTTTAACTCTCGAAGCTTCAGAGAAGGTTTTTGGAACTTCTCTAGACCTTGAATTACTTAAAGCCAAGAACTCTGCGCGTTCTTCTTTGGTTAAGGATTCATAGCGTGTAAGAAAAATATTTCTAATGGAGGGTCTAAAGCTGACTTCTTTTAATAATCCTTTTTCCTTTGCCGTAATAAGAACCGTGTCGGAAGGAATCACCCAGTAAGGAAGTCCATCGGTTAAATTAAAACGGGGAGCTGCAGCTTCGAGAGCCGTAAAGATATGGTAAGAGCAATTCTCGGTAAAGAAAAAGTAATCGTAATCCGTTTGTCCTAATTCCCATAAATGTCTGACAAGTCTTTCGACTTCCTCGTTGGTAAAATCCAATTTGTAAGACCAGAGATCTCTCGACTCAAAGTCGTTATACTCTCTCACTTTATAGTAGTAAGGCATTGTAGAGTAAATTCCAGGGAACATTCCCACGATTCCACCAAAAGTGTAAACGATGGGATTTTTTGTCCAAGGGTTGGCTGCAAAGTTAACTCCGAGATCTAAGAGCTCGGTATTTTGAAAATTATTCTTTTCTTTATGTTTATTCACTCTCAAGAAGGTATGTCCGAAGACAGAAGAGGGATTATTGATGTAGTAGGCTGAGAAAACTAAAGAAACGCTCTCTGCATCTAAACTTTTTTTGAATTTCTGATATTCAGTACAAACATCTTCTTTGGCGAGAGGTATCCCAAGCTTCTCAGATAAGAATTGGGATCTAGCGGGGAAGCGGCATCTAGCGTGATCGTTAGTAACCGCTTTTCGAGACATCAATTCAAAAGCCAAAGCTTTCAATTCATCTTTGGGATTTGTTTTCCCTTTGGCACTTAAAAAGAAATTCTTCCCGTCAGCTTCTGACTTATAACCAAACAATCCTTTTTTATAATTAAGAAATCTAAGCCACTCTTTGCTGTGGGCAAGAGTTTTCATATTAGCATCATCAAGAGGTGAGGCTAGAGCGTTAGAGCCTAATGTTGAAGCTCCAACGAAGAGAGATAGTAGAATGAAAAGATAAAATTTCATGGAATTAAAACTGTAGTCACAAAAAATAAAAAAGCCAATCTTTAGCACCATGTTAGGCAAAAAAGATTGGCTTAAAACCCGTCAGTCTCACTAATCGCCTGTAAAATATTTTATAGACGATTAGTAGTAAAAAAATCTAAATTCTAAATTATGATAAATTGCCGCAAGAAGTATTCAATTCTGGATTCATTCTGATTACAGATTCAATTCCAGATTGAGTTTGTGTAGCGCTGCTAGAATTAAATACGTTGTTGTAGTTAGTTCTTAAAGCGCTAGACAAAGCTTCTGTGTTTTGGCAGTTATAAACTTTTGCTAGCCCTACAAGAGCTTCACCTTGACCGCGTGCTGCAGCTGTCTTGATAGCTTCGTGATTTGTTTCGATGTAAGCCTTAATAAGGTTAGCACCGTCGTTGCAGTTCGAAGTTCCAGTAGTGATACCGAAAGTTTGAACTCCTGTTCCGTTCAATGTAGCAGCGATGATTTGAACAGGTCCTTTTTCGTCTTTGAAAACGATTGAACCAAGTCCGCATCCAGCAACACCGTATCCTGCAGCATGTGCAGAACCGAATGATAAGAAAGCGATAGCGATAAGTAATTTTCTCATGATAATTCCTCCGTGTGTGCTTAAAAAATTGTTAATACATAAATTTCTAAGCGTAGTTGGGTTTTTTAATATTCTAGAGGGTTTATGAGATAAAACAAATGTAATTGAGGTCTATGACATAACACGCAAAGATACTGTCATGGTGCTGAATTTAGGTGCAGTTAAATAGGTGCGCTAATTTTTTGTAGGCGAATGTCTACAAATCTTCATATAATCGGAGGCAAATGAAAAGTTTGAAATCCTTTTCCTTATTCCTAGTCTTGTTTGGCTCATCAGTGCTCATGGGATGTAGTAGCCTTTTGTATTATCCGACAAAAGTTGTTCATTATGAACCGGCACAATTAGGTCTAGTCCCAATAGAGAATGAAATGGAAGTGGATCTAGGAGTGAAGATTCATGGCTGGTACCTCAAGTCCAAAGCAAAAAATCCCAAGGGTGTCTTAGTGTTCTTTCATGGGAATGCACAAAATCTCACTTCACATTACATTTCACTCTCGTGGATTTTAAAAGAAGGTTATGACTATTACATTTGGGATTATCGCAGTTACGGAAAATCGAGCGGTGAGCCATCACCTCAAAACACGGTCTCGGATGGAAAAGAAATCATCAAGTACATCTATAATAAAAATCCGAAACTCCCACTCTATGTTTTCGCACAAAGTTTGGGTGGAATAATTGCAATGAGAGCGGTGATTGATCTTAAAGGTGAAATTCCAATCAAGGCCATGATTGTGGATTCAACAGCTCAAAGTTATCAAAGTGTTGGTCGAGATATTTTAAGTAAACATTGGTTAACTTGGATTTTCCAACCACTATCGTATGTGCTGATCAGTGATAAGTACGCACCTGAAGATCGTGTGGGAGAAATTTCTCCCATTCCACTTTTGGTCATTCATGGAACCAAAGATCAAGTCATCAGCTATAAATTTGGTGAAGAAATTTTTAAAGACGCGAAAGATCCTAAGGAATTTATTTCTATCGAAAACGGCACACACATCGATTCTTTCTGGGGAAAGGGAGCAGAGATCGCCCGCAAAAAATTCCTAGACTTCGTTCAGAAATATTAGTCAGTCTTACGCCACTTTTGCAGCGGAGAGCATTGCGAAGGCGTCGTTTGCTATTTCTTGAATGTGATGGAGTTGGTATTTTTTTGAACCGTCTTTAGTTGTTGTTCCTAAGACCATACCAAAAATTTTCTTTTCATGCATGATGGGGCATATTGTGATGTGCTCCGGTAATTGACCTTTGTTCCAACTATTAAAAAAAGCCTCATTCACAGGATTCGTTACCACATGGCCGTGATAAGGATTTTGAGTTTCATTTACTATTCTAAAAATGCTTGGTGTTGAAACATCAATAGTGGAGTGTGCGTGAGAGATTTTTGTCCAAGTCGCATCCCAAGCTTTAGGTTCCAAATTTCCATTCGTAAATAACAGCACCATAGTTTGATCAAAATATTTTTTCATTGCATGTAAAATTCCATCAAACTGGGGCCCATTGCTAGCCGGAGAAGCTGCCGGCATAGGTGAGTGTATAGGTACAACTTGTGAAGGTGGTGGTGGCGGAGTTATTGTTGAAGCTGTTTTATTTTTAGGTGGATGTTTTGCAACTAAAGAATCGGCTGTCATAATTGTAATTTTAGGAGGAGTTGCAGCGGCCTCCCCAGGAGCTTTCTGTCCTTCGAGTACAGGCATAATACCTTCGAACTTGAAAGATTGTAGATCTACCGAGGCGATAGGTTTATCAGTCACAAATCTTTCATCCAGATTAGTCGGTGAGGGTGGAAAATTGAGTCCTGCGGGAATGTCAGCTTTTTCTTCTAAGGAGATTTCAATTTTATCTTCAGCGCCAGCAGGAGGTTCATCATTAGGTTTTGCATCACCTAAAGAAATATTTTCGAAGCTGAAGCTATCTAATGGTGAATTTCCTTTTGAAGCTTCTAAATCTTTAAAAAGTGGATTTGTATTTTCTTTTTCTTCTGGCATCTGCACGGCTTCTTGATTCACGATGCTGGTTTCATTTTTTGTAACATACTTCTGAAGAACATCATAGGGAGCTAAAACATATTGCACAGCTTGTGGGGCTTCGAAAGGTGTTGGCTCCAAACACATCACATAAAGAGTTCCATCCAACTCATGGAAAGGAACTACGTTTTTTGGAAAAACATTTTTATAACGATCAAGAAGTGCTTCCACATTGTTTGTTTTATTTAAAAATTCGATCTTTAAAACAGGAAGAGCATAATATTCTTTTGCCCACGCTAAGTAAGCTACGGGATCTATCAAATTCTTCTCGAAGAGTACGTCCAGAAGAGTTTGGTGGGGTTGAAGAGCTGCCTGCATTTGGGCAAGATCTGCTTCTGAGAGTTTGAAATGTTTAATTAGAGCCTGGTTCATCAATTAACTATCGGTTTCTAAGGGGCATTTTTTAATGGATTTCTTATGCTTAAGTCTCATGTTTAGGCTGATTATGGTCCTAAAGCGACACCAGCTCACGTATATTTTATATGAGTTACCCTAATTTTTATAAGGGAGCTAGTTTAGTGAGCCTGTCAATATTACCTAATGAATTAAATTATTTAACTTACTTTTCAACAGGTATCAAAATCACATGGTCTGGTTCTTGTATAGGACCTTAGTGGGGAAAGTTTATACTGAGTTTCGGGGGGAACTTTGAAGAGGGAAAATCCAAAACAAAATTCTAGGCAAAATAATTCCAATCAATTAGATTTGGATCAATACCTATTGATTCCAATTTTTTTAATTCTTTTGATCATTGCGACAACAGAAGCGAGAGCCACGGAAACCTCGGCGACCCAAATGAGCAAAGCAAAAATCGAAGACATTGCTCCTGCGGCCTCAGCTAAAAAATTAGCTTTAACGCTTACCCTCGAGCACGCTTCAGATTTAAAATCAAAAGCAAACCCAGATAGAGACGAGTCTACAAGTCTGATCATTCAACCTAAATACAATATGTCTGAGACTGCATTTCTAGAAGGTAGAATCGACTTGGTCCAAAACTACGACAGTGAAAAAAGAACCGGTGTTACAAACTCAGTCATTATCTTGTCACCGACAAAAATTGATCTTTCAAAAGAAATTGCATTTATGCCGGAAGTATCAGTGTCGCTTCCTACCGATGAAAAAATCAGAGATGATGAATCTTATCAAGGATCAGTTACGTTAAGACCAAGTGTTCTGTACTCTTCAGAAGCTGTAAAAGGTTTGGCTATATTGAACAGAGTTTACATCAACAAAAATTTTCATCAATACGAATTGAAAAGAGATTTTTCGGCCAACGCAGAGTACTCCATCAGAAATAGATTTGCGGTAGTTTATAATTTTACCGAAAAATTTGCCCTAGAGCTCGTGAATGATTACACGCGCTCTTGGACTTACAATGGTTATTCAAAAGATGCATTCTATTTGGCGCAAGCTTTAGGTTATGAATTTGCAAAAGATTGGAACGTATCGGTATCGCACAAGAATGAAGGTTCTGCCCGTGGACCCAACAACAACGGGGAAAATATTGAGTTGTTTGCACAAAAAAGTTCGTATTTATCACTGGGGTTAGCGCATGTTTTTTAAAAAAAATTGTAAAGCTAAGAATTATAAGGCTGAAAATATTAAGAAGGGGAAAAAGGCTATGAAGCATTGCCGAAAAAAAATGTTAGGTGCGATACTAGTTTTGATGTCATTGGTAGTTTCTTGCACAAAGGAAAAACCATATGAATTTACACCAGACAAAAAAACAATTTCTAAGGAAATGTTTAAAAAAGAAGATTTTGGAAATTTAAAGCCAGAAGAAATTGCTAAACTCAGTCCTGAAGAAAAAAGAAAGTTCCGCGTTCCACGCATCGCCGTAATGAGCTATGGACAGGCGACAAGAACCGCAACTGCCAGCATGCCGTACTTCCAGGGAAGAACAAAGCTTGTGGAGTTTGAAATTTCTGAACATGAAATTGAAGTTCGTGAGCTGGAGAAAGACCCAAGATTTGCGGAGAACCCTACAAATAGTAAAGCAATCATGGTGATGCCTGTTAGACACATTGACTACAAGTGTGAAAGAGATGCCTACGGTGAATGTCAGAACAAAGAAGTGGAAAGCGTTGATAGACCGTGGAATGAGCGTGCTTACGCCGAAATCGGTTTCAAAGATTCAAAAATCTTAGACATTGATGAATTGCCAGTAGAAATCACAAATTTACTTTCTGGATGTTATTCAGAAGGAAACCAAAAGCTCATTAATTACGATTTAGACAAAGATGTATTTAACTTTGAACTTCAAAAGTCTTACACGATCAATCTTTCTAACCCTGCATGCTGGGGTGAAATCAGTGACTTTGAAGATCTCTTTGAAAAGTTAAACTTTGATGTGCGCTATGTTTACTCAATGGTCAGAGCAGACAAAATCGCTAGTAAAGACTACAAAGCCGTTCAATACAAAACAGCGGACGAAGAAACTTTTGGTTTTTTCAATTCTAAAATCGGTAGACTCGACGTTGACAACAACGCTATCGAAAATAATGACGAAGTATTACTCAACCGTTGGAATCCAGCGCGTAAAGTGATTCCATACCACTTGAGCGATGCTTTCGATAAAGCAGAATACGGTTATGTTTTAGATGCAACAAGAGCCGCAGTTCAAAACGTTAATAATGGTTTAGCGGAAGCAGGTACGGGAATAGAAATCCAATTGATGCCACCGAGCGGAAAGAAAGTTGGAGATTTACGAAACAACATGATCGTGCTTGTGGATGACCCACTCGCATCTAGAATCATCGGCTATGGACCAAGTGTTGCCCATCCACTGACAGGTGAGATCGTCAACGCTAGAACGGTTATGTATCTGGGAACAATCAAAGGAATTGTAAAATCAACTTACGAAGACATGAGAGAAGAGCTCATGGCAGCCAAAGAAAATGCAAAGGCTGCGGAAGAAGCCGGTAAAGTAGGAAGTTTGGCCGCAGTTGTAGAGAGTGTTAAGAACAGACTCAATGTTTTCTCGAATGGAAAAAACATGTTAAAGGGTCGAGCTTCGCTAGATTTAGGCGGATCGGCTCTGCAAAGAAGCATTTCAACCGTAAATCTAGCTGATAAAACGGATGTTCTTCAGGCTAGAGTGGCAATGAATAAACGTGCAAAAGATCTTAGCGGAGTGAAAATTCCTGACGGAAAGATTGCGCAGATTAAGCGAGACATTCTAAAGTTTAAAAGACTTGAGGGTGCATCACTTATCGCAAAAACAAGCAAGTACATCGACAAGAGAATCGATGTTCTCTCAAAAAATAATGTTTACCCAGAAGAACTCTTCAATGCGGAACATGCTTTAAGGTCGGCAGGAATTGATGAAAAAATCGAAGGCAACTTAAAGCCATGGGCGGAATTAACAAGCGCGGAGAGAGAAGAAATCGTGCGTTTAGTACTTCCACACATTTGGATTCCTACGCTGGTTCATGAGTTGGGTCATAACCTTGGCTTAAGACATAACTTTGCGGGTTCGGAAGACAAGGCCAATTTCTACACTGGCGATGAGTTAAAGAAAATGGGCGTGACTCATGAAATTCCATATTCATCAATGATGGAATATTCTTATAAAACTACAAACGAACTTCCAACTCTTGGAAAGTACGATATCGCAGCACTGAAGTTTGCATACAAACGTGAAGTGGATGCGGTAAACCAAGCGGGTGCCGTAGTGAAAGCCGTAAAAGTAGAAAAAAACTTAGCGGAAACAACAAAAGCTCTAGAGGCAGAAGGTTTAGCTCTTAAGGAATATCGTTACTGCACTGACGAACATGTTTCTGCAAACCCAACCTGCAATCGTCATGACGAAGGCACAAACCTTGTAGAAATCGCAACTCACTTCATTTCAAGTTATGAAGACAGGTACAAGCGTATCAACAAGCGTAGCGGTCGAAAAAACTTCTCGGTGTTCCAAGAAGGTGCTTACCTGGGAAGAATGTCAAATAACTTCTACGATCTAAGACTCACTTTTGAAGTGTACGAGAAAATTAAAAATGAATACGGAATCGAAGAGGGTAATCCGCTATGGAAGGATGTGGATTTCTTAAGAGAAATTTATGAGGCAAGCACGCTCAGTGGCCAGTTCTTGTTGAGTATTCTTTTAACTCCAGATGTGCATTGTGCAATTGCCGTAGCGCAAGAGCCAAGAGCTCCGGTGGCTCTAATTCAGATTCGTAATTTGGATCCATCGGCAACAACTTGCTTTCATCCCGATGTAGCAAGAACGGTGGCCCAAATTGGAGAACAAAATAATCTCCAATTGGTGGTGGTCGGTGAAGGTGGAAAATCCTTTAAATCTAGAAAAGATCCCCTGAATGAGAATGTTTATGCTGATCAAATCGATGTGCAAGGTATCTGGATTGATAAAATGCTAGCCTTAGAATTCTTGTTCACCAGAGAATTGGGTTCAAGTCTCTTTGATGCAAACACGCAAAACTTTTTGAGTCATGGAGCCGTAGGGCCAAGTATCGAAAATATTCTGGCAGCGATTCTTTTGGGTCGCGGTGGGGTAGAAGTTCCGTTCCGCAATGCTGAGGGATTCCCTGTGGAATTTTTGGGTGAAGGTGGCGCAACTTCGAGTGCCTTACCAATTTCAATTGAATTTGGTTCGGACCATAATATTGAAGTTCCAGCGGCAGGAGGATTGTCTGAATACTTTGGATTGCCAGGCAGACAAACAACTTTCCAAAGAGAATTGGCAAGAAGTTTGGGGCGTCTAGTGCCAACGCTTGTTGGCGCTGCGGATGCGAGAAGATTCTTGGATTCATTTTCGATTTACAAAGAGCATCCAGGAAGAGACAAGCAAACTGATGTGGTGAGTGTTGAGGTGGGCACGGAAAGATACTTTGCACTTAAACAAAACAAAGTGGCAGTCAGTGCGATTCAAGGAATTGGCTATGCAAAAGTTCTTGATAAAGTCACTGTTGGAGAAGTTGAAAAGATTTTAGAGATGAAGGACAAAGGCGAGAAATTACCTGAGGAGACTCCAGATCGAATAAAAGCTGCTTTTGCTCTAGATAATGAGGTTCTTAAGGCCTTTATTGATGGCCTAATTAAGAGCACGCCATTCTATGAAGAATTGTTAGACGCTCTCCTGGTTTCCGTAAGATAGCTTTGATCGCAGGGAAGGGTTGTGGTATTGTGCGCGGCATAACACAACCTAACCCAGTACTTGAATGCTAAATTATGATGAATGTTTACCTCGATCACAATGCCACAACGCCTGTCCACCCGGAAGTTCTCGAAAAACTTCCAACATGGGCTGAGGCTTGGGGAAATCCAAGTTCCGTTCATCAGGCTTCAAGAGATCCAAAAGCACTCATTAGAGATACCAGAAAAACCTTAGCAGAATATTTGAAAGTCCACCCGCTAGAATTAATTTTTACCGCGGGTGGAAGTGAGTCTAATAACTTTGCCATTAAAGGTTCTTTCTACGCACTTCAAAATCTTAAGGAAAAGTCAGCTGGTCGGACTCATTACATTACAACCACGGTGGAACATCCTAGTGTGATGAAGGCTTTTGAGTTTTTAGAAAGCCAAGGCGCTACGGTTGACTATATTCCTGTGGATAAAAACGCAAATCTTGATCTTGAATTTTATAAATCAAAATTAACAGAAAAAACGGCTCTTGTGTCGGTGATGCTTGCAAATAACGAAACTGGCGCAATCCATCCGATCAAAGAAATGTGTGCACTCGCCCATGCAAAAGGCGCTATTTTTCACATGGATGCTGTGCAAGGCTTAGGAAAGATAGAAGTAGATCTTACTGACCTTGGCGTGGACTTGGCTTCATTTTCAGCGCATAAATTTTATTCCCTCAAAGGTTGTGGGGTTCTCTTTCAAAAAAGAGGAACGCAGCTTATTCCGCTCATTGGTGGTGGCGGACAGGAGCGCGGTCGACGTGCGGGCACAGAAAACACATTGGCGATCGCGGCTCTAGGACACATGGTTTCTAAAAAAGACTTGATCGCTAAAGAAAATGAAAGAATTAGAAAATTAAGAGACGATATGGAAAAAGAGATTTTGAAATCCATCACTAACGTGAGAGTGATTCAAAATCCCAGTAGAGTTCCCAACACATCGAGTTTATTTATTGAAGGTGTGGACGGGGAAACTCTTCTTATGAATTTGGATATGCATGGGATTTGTGTTTCAACAGGGGCAGCGTGCTCTTCTGGAAGCCAAGAACCATCCATTGTTTTAAGGAATATGGGCTTTACGAGGAAAGAAGCCCAATCTTCCTTAAGAATCTCTCTGGGTTGGCTAAATAATGCGGAACAAATTGAATATTTCCTAGAAGTTTTAAAAAAAGTAGTTATAAGAATAAGACAATTTAACAATACGAACTCATCACAATCGGAAGCCCTTTAAGCTTCTAGGAGAAAAATATGAGTACAATGCCCACGACCACAAAACTGGTCACTTCCACGTTATCTGCCGAAGATAACAAAACTAAATCCACCAAAGGTAAAGTCCTCGTCGCCATGTCCGGTGGAGTCGATTCGTCCGTAGCAGCGGCAATTCTGGTAGAACAAGGCTATGAAGTAGTGGGAATCACCATGCAAGTTTGGGATTACACTCAGTGCGATATCGAAGAAGGCTTTGGCACCTGCTGCTCATCTATGGATGTAGATGATGCCAGACAAGTGGCGGAGAAACTCAATTTCCCATTCTACGTGATGAACTGCGAAGCCAAATTCAAAGCGCAAGTGATTGATCCCTTTGTGGAAGCTTATCTCGAAGGTAAAACTCCACTCCCGTGCGTGAACTGTAATACTTATTTAAAATTTGATCACTTGATCCAAAAGATGAACGAACTCGGCTGCGATTATTTAGCAACAGGTCACTATGCGAAAATTGTAGTGGATGCCAACGGTCAATCGCAAATCGTTGTGAGTGACGATGATTGGAAAGATCAAACTTATTTCCTATTTACTTTACAGCAAGATATCATTCCAAAAATTCTATTCCCTATTGGCCACATGAAAAAAGCTGACGTAAGAGCTTTGGGCGAAAGACAAGGTCTCCTCAATGCCCGCAAAAAAGATTCTACAGGAATCTGCTTTGTGGGTGACGGAAAATATTCTGAATTCGTAGAAGGCCAAATTTCTAAAGACTTAATTCAATCAGGCTTTATGAAAAAATATCCAACAGGTGAGATCGTAGGCAAACACGGTGGAATTCATAAATTCACATATGGACAAAGAAAAGGTTTAGGTCTTGATTTCCAAGAGGCAGAGCCCATGTTTGTTTTAAAGTTGGATCCTAAAACCAGTACCGTTTGGGTAGGGGAAGAAAAATATTTGTTCTACGACAAAGCCCACATTATAAATACAAACTGGTTTGACGACATTCAAGAGACGGAAGAATTGAACGTAAAAATTAGATATCAACACAAAGGTGCGCAAGCCAAAATTCGTAAAAACGATGATGGCAGTGCGGAAATATATTTTGATATTCCCGTGCGCGCGATCACTCCGGGACAAGCTGCGGTTGTGTACCGTGGGAATCAATTGTTAGGTGGTGGTTGGATCACAACGGTTCCGCTGGATACAGCGGCAATTGGTGTGACAGCTGCGATAATGTAAAGGATTTTTTAGAAAATGAGTATATCGTTTGATATCAAAACATTTGGCTGCAAAGTAAATACTTACGATACGGCTTTGCTCCAAAAACGCTTACAGAATAGCGGATACCTGATGACGGAAGGTACTCCGCAGATTCACATTCTGAATACTTGCGCAGTCACAAGAGAAGCAACAAATGAAGCCATCAAAGAAATCAATCGCATAAAAAAGAAAAACCCTCAAAGCGTAGTTGTAGTCACGGGTTGTGCAGCGCAGGTGGATACCGGATCATTTGAGAATGTTCCGGCGGATCTAGTGATTGCAAACTCTCATAAAGGTTTATTGGAAACTCTCATTAAACAGCATCTGAATGGAGAACTGACGCAAAAAGTATTTCATTCAAATATTTTCAGAAAAGCTGACCTTGAAGAAAATGGTGGCGTTGAAGCTGAGCACACCCGTGCATTTTTAAAAATTCAAGATGGCTGCAATTCGTTTTGCACATTCTGCGTAATTCCTTTTGCAAGAGGGAAGAGTCGATCCCTTTCGATTCCCCATCTCGTAGAAAAAATAAATGAATTTACGGCTCAAGGATTAAATGAAGTGGTTCTGACAGGTGTTCATATCGGCGATTACGAATCTGATGATGGAAAAATTTTTGATGATTTGATTGAGGCGGTACTTGCGCAAACAAAAATGCCAAGAATCAGACTTTCATCATTAGAACCCATCGAGATCAGTGACCGGTTGCTCGAAATGTATTCGGATGACCGCATGTGCCCGCACTTTCATATGAGCATTCAAAGTGCCAATACAAAAGTACTTGCAGATATGAAAAGAAAATATACAGCAGAACACGTTGAAGACTCTTTAAATCGCATCCTTAGAAAATTTCAGGATAGAAAATTAAAAGCTCCATTTATTGGTATGGATGTAATCGCAGGCTTTCCTGGGGAAACTGAGGAAGAGTTTAACGATACTTACGAGCGCTTAAAGCGTACGCCGTGGACGCGTATGCACGTGTTTCCGTACTCTGAGAGGCCGGGAACAAAGGCTCTCAACATTGATCCTAAAGTCCCCAATCATCTTATTCATGCTAGAGCCGAGCGCTTAAGACAATTGTCTGCAGAAAGATATTCTATGATGGCCCTAGAGCAAATTGGAGAGATCAAAAAAGTTTTGGTTTTGAAAAGTAAGGCCAAGGGCGCGAGCACTCTATCTCGCGACTACTGGCCCGTTGACGTAGAGATATCTTCTGAAGCCCAGATTGGAACGGAAATTTCAGTTAAAATTGTGGGTTATGATCAATCTAACCAATCAAGAATCGATGGGTTCCTAAAGGGTAGCCTTTGAAAATTAATCCAAACTGCCCTTAACCTCATCAGGTAATTAGTTTATAAATCTATAAATTCCATGATTTGCTCTAAATGCCGAAGTAAAAGGTTTGTATGAATTTTATGTCTATTGCTTTAATTATTTTTTCGATCTTTCTAGTTACGGCGGAAGCAAATACTTCGGCACCGCCCAATGCCTTAAATATATTAATCTATGAGAAGAGTATTAACCGTGAAAATATCATGGTGGTTCATACTATAGCAGATGCAAATTGCTTACCTATAGTTGATAATCAAATACCGAGCCTTGATTATTATTGGTTAATGAATCGTACAATGTACAAACCTCTGCATCCAATAATTAAAAGTTATACCCGCGAGCGAATTAGTGCTGCTCCTTCGGATGAGGCGAAGAATATTTTCTTCGTAAACTTAAATGATTTATCAGAAATAGATATAGATTTACCAAGTCACCAGGTCATTGTAGAAACTTTCCGCAATAGCGACGGAAAATGTGAAGCAGTTGCTAAGATGAAGCTGGGTGAATCCGATGCCGGAGCCACAATCATTCTGCAAAAAATCTATGTTGATGCCAAGCAAACATTAAATCCTCGACGTCCTAAAATTAAATCTATTACTTTAGAGGGCCTAGATGCCTCAACAGGTGGAGCTAGAGTTAGAACTTATAAAGCTAATCAATAGCATCACGGTCTTCAACGCAGTTAGTTGTAGAAGTCGATCGTCAGCTTGTATGAAAATGTGCTATTCTTGCAATCTATGAAATTCATCTTAGTTTCTTTCATCATAATTTTTTCCTCGCAAGTTTACGCAAAAACCTTAGTGATAGTCGGCGATTCTCTAACCGAAGGTTACGGTGTTGCCAAGGAAAAAGCTTTTCCTGCACTGATAGAAGAAAAAATCAAATCAGATAAAAAAGATTGGAAAGTGGTGAACTCCGGAGTGAGCGGGTCGACAACGGCTTCGGCTCCGTCCAGGATCAAATGGATTCTTAAGAGCAAACCCGATCTTGTGATGATTGCCTTGGGTGCCAATGATGGATTACGTGGCGTTAAAGTAGCCACTAGTAAGAAAAGTCTAGATGAAGCCATGGCTCTTCTAAAAAAAGAAAATATCCCAATTGTCATCGGAGGTATGCATATGCCTCCCAACTTTGGTAAAGCGTATACCAAAGAATTTAATGAAATGTTTGTCGATCTCTCAAAAAAGTACAATGCAGTTTTGATTCCTTTTATTTTGGACAAAGTTGCGGGAGATATAAAACTCAATCAGACAGATGGCATTCATCCGAACGAAGAGGGGCATAAGATCATGGCAGACTCTATCTACAATCAAATTAAAGATTTATTAAAATAGACAGTAAAATAAATAGCAAAATAGGTACGACAAAAATGAGTGTTGAAATTCAGAACTTACAGAAGAATTTTTATCAAGGCGAAACTAAAATCGAAGTTTTAAAGAACGTTTCTGCACAAATTAAAAAAGGCGAAATCGTGGCAATTATCGGGGAGTCAGGGAGTGGTAAGTCCACGCTACTGTCTTTGTTATCAGGTCTTGATAGAGCGGACACAGGATCGATCATTGTTGATACAACGGATATGTCAAAACTCTCTGAAAGACAAATGACGGGCTTTAGAGCGGCAAATATCAGTATTGTGTTTCAGCAGTATCATTTGCTTTCTCATTTAACGGCTTTAGAAAACGTCATGCTTCCGGCAGAAATTCTTAGTCGTGAAAATATCAAAGATGACGCAAAAAAACTCTTAAGTGATATGGGCCTAGATCATCGCTTGAATCATTTTCCAAGTCAGTTGAGCGGTGGAGAATCACAACGTGTGGCGATTGCAAGAGCATTGATCACAAAGCCCAATCTGCTACTGGCTGATGAGCCAAGTGGAAATCTAGATACAAAGACGGGTGACTCCGTGATGCATTCTTTCTTTGATATTGTTAAAAAACACCAAATGACAACGCTTTTAGTGACTCACAGCGAAGCACTCGCACAGCGCTGCCAAAGAGTTTTAAGACTTGAAAACGGCGTTCTGGTCGAAAGATTTCATAAATAATGAAGTTATTAAAACTGAGCCTCGTCGAAATCATAAGATCCTGGAAGTTTTCTTTAAGCTTTATTTTAAGCTTGAGCCTAGGTCTTTCTGGATTTTTAATCATTGAATCTTACCGTGATGCTTTAAGATTTACGCTCAATCAAAATTCTAAAAGTTTACTTTCAGCAGACATTGCAGTCTCCGCGAGAAGGCTGATCACTCCTCAAGAACTCAAACAAGTTCGTAAAATCATCAGTGACTCTGCGGAGGATTTCTTAGTTCCAGAAATGCCGTATTTTGAATTTATGGCAATGATGACAACCTCTAAGGGCTCACGCCTCGTAACGGTCAAGGGAATCAGCGACAGTTACCCTTACTACGGAGAACTTGGACTAAGAGGTGGCCAAAAAATCACAGAAAATACCCCTAAAGACATTAAGAAAAAAAACATCTGGATCTCTAACGATCTTGAGAGTCAATTGGCTATCGGTATTGGGGAAGAAGTCACTTTAGGAAAACTAAAGTTAAAAGTTTCACAAATCGTGGATACAGATTCTTCCCAAACATTTAGAGCGGCGCTGATGGTGCCTGCGGTCTATATGTATGTGCAAGACGTAAAGGCCACGGGTCTTATCCAGTACGGAAGTACTTTTAATGAAAACTACCTTTACAAATTCCCCCAAGAACTTTCGAACAGAGAATATTTAGCGAAAGTTCAGGAAAAACTTTATGCTGCTTTAAAAGATCCTGCAGTAAGGGTGAGTACTCCGCAAACAGCAAGTGAGGGGTCGGGAAGACAATTGGATTATCTTTTCGACTTCTTGGGATTGGTGGCTATTGTTGCGCTCTTCTTATCTTGTTTGGGTGCGACTTACTTATTTAGATTGTACCTCAGTAGAAAATATAAACAGATTGCTATCTATAGAACCCTTGGAATTTATCCTGGACAAATTTTTGTTATATATTCTTTTCAGGTTTTAATTTTGAGTGCGCTGACCCTTGTTCCGGCAATTGCCTTCGCTCAGCTTTTTATTCCTGTATTTAAAAATTTACTTTCAACCCTCACACCGTTTGAGTTGAAGGCTATTATTTCCCAAAAAACATTTTTAACTTGTTTAGGTATTTCTCTATTGGGAAGTTTCTTGAGCATTCTTCCAAAATTGATTGGTATTCAGTCTTTAAAGCCCATGAAGCTTTTCAGCGAAGAGAAGTTCTCTACGGAACCTTCTAAGACCAATTTGTTACTTTATATTCCTCTGACACTTTTCTATATGGGCCTATCAGTCATGCAGGCGAATTCTTGGAAAGTAGGACTTTCTTTTGTGGGCACTATCGGTGGAGTCATGCTCCTGATGGTCATCATTGGACTTGGACTCTTTAAGTGCCTAGAGGGCGTAAGCTTTATCAAAAGATGGTATTTGAAATACAGCTTCTTAGCTCTTTCTCGCAAGAAAGGTGCGTCGATGGCGGTTTTTGTGGCCATTGGTTTGGGTGCACTTTTAATCAATTTGCTTCCCCAATTGAAGTACTCACTCCAGAGAGAATTTGAAATTGGAACAAAGACTCCATCTTTATTTTTATTTGATATTCAAGATGATCAATTGGAACCACTTAAAAATTTTGTAAAGTCTCAAGGAACCGCGTTAACGGCGATTTCGCCCATGATTAGATCTAGGATTTTAAAAATCAACGATGAAGACTACGAAAGAAAAGTCGAGACTCAAACCTTTAAAACTAGAGAAGAAGAGCAAGAGGCCAGATCGCGAAACCGTGGCGTAAACCTCTCTTACCGAGAAAACCTCTCGGAATCAGAAGAATTAGTCGAGGGTGAGTTCTTTACAACAAAATACGATGCAGCCTCCAATGCGCCTTTTGGTCTATCGCTCGAGCAACGGTATGCCGATCGCATGGGCATCAAGATGGGCGATAAAGTGGTCTTTGACATTCAAGGTGTAGAGCTTGTTGGTGTTGTGCAAAGTATCCGTTCCGTAAAATGGATTTCATTTCAGCCGAATTTTTTCATTTTGTTTCAAGAAGGTGTTCTAGAAGAGGCTCCTAAGACATTTATCGCAGCAATTCCTGCAATGGATTTGACCAAAAAGAATGAACTTAGAAATGCTCTGGCTGTGAAATACAATAACATTTCATCTATCGATGTCACAAGACTCGTAGATAGTACTCTAAAAATTTCGGATCAAATGAGTTGGTCGCTAGAGTTGATGTCTTTACTTGCACTTTTATCAGGTTACATTGTTCTCTTTTCGATCATTCGTAGTCATTTGGAAACTCGTTACTACGAGATCAATATGCTGAAGGTTTTCGGCGGATCTTTTTGGAAACTGACGGGTTACATTCTCAATGAATATATAACTCTCACTTTATTAGCCTCAACTTTAGGCGTATTTTTTAGTGTGCTGGTGAGTTATGGAATTTCTTATTATCTTTTCGAAGGTATTTTCACTCTCAAGCTATCGACGTTAATCACTTCGGTATCTCTCATTACGATGATATCGGCGATTGTTTGCTTTTTGGCGTCATTTAAAATTTTTAAGTCGCGTCCGTCGGATGTTCTGCGTGCAGACTAAATCATAGCTTGATAAATCTTATATGAATAAAACTTCTGATACCGTGAAGAGATACTCTTCCTAGAATAATTATCTTTATACTCTAAGATTCAAAAATATATTCAACATACATTCGAATAAAACAATTACTGGGGGGATATGTACTGTGATTGTACCAATATAACTATAAGAAATTAGAAACCTAATTCCTGAGGTTTTTTAATGTTTCACTTTAATTTTTGTTCTTTTGGCTTTATTAGGCCATTAAATCTTTCAAGAGTTTTGATGGCTGTAGGCTCTACAATATCCACAATGATCAACTCGTACGGAGTATTATCCCATATTTCTTTTTTTAAAGATTCAATGGCCTTACGGTGAGTAGATTTTCTTACATCCACACCGCGCCATTTAATATCAAAATAGAATTGTCCATCAGGACTCATTCTTGCGAGGGTATTGAATATAATAAAACGAAGAACTGAAAAATACTGGCTGTCTTTTTTAAACCAAGGGGCTTGCCACCAACCTCCATCTGGTCGCATAACAACCAAGTCCATCTTGGGAATATCTTTGTTTTCCATAAATCTATCTAACATTTTCCAGGTTTGAAGGTGTGTTATATCACCAATAACTTCTCTCGGGCGGTTTTTCATTTCAACTCCGGCATTGGCCCAGTCTAAAGGCTCAAATCGCATTCCAGTTGAAGAGTCTGCTAGAGTTGGATCTCTTAAAAATACACCAGAGCCAAATAAATCTAAGACGTGTGTGGAGCGTCCATTTTCTCTTAAACTCATTAAATAATTTTCAAAATAACTATCAATTTCTTTGATTCCTATTTTATTTAGTAAATATTTAAAGCTCAGCTCGTAGGCGTGTCTTTTTCTAAAAGCCCCGTCCACTCGCCATATAGCCGAACGTAGAGAGTCGAGATCAACCAGTTCAGGTTTATGACCAGAGGCGATCATATCCTTATTAGACTGTTTAATTAATTCTTTAGAATTGAAAGTGTTTTTAAAAAGGTTTTTACAAGAATTTTGCATCCCAAAAGCATTTGTCGATGCCATAAGAGTAAATATGACAATAACTAATAAACGCTGTAGGCAACAAAACATAAACTTTTCCTTTTAACATTTTCAAAGTTACGAAATTTGGTTGAGTTACAGATTCATTTATTGCACTTATGGTGCCTACTAAAAATAGATTTGTTTGTTTTTAAATACAAAAAGATGTTAGTTCTCTATTTTAAGAGCCGCATAATGTTATTATTTCAAAATTATAAGCAACAATTCTACAACAATTCATTTAGAGTACATTGTGAGCTTAAGTTTTAATTTTATTGATTATCTTTTAAGCTTTTGATACATAGAAGCTTAACTTTTTATTGGACCGCTGAAGAGACTCCTTAGTCTCAATAGCAATTGGAGTCCTTGATGACCTACCACCTAAAACTCCTAGGCGGGAACTTTGTAGAGTTCCAGTCCCTCTTAGGATATTCATTTAACAACCCTAAGCTTCTTATCGAAGCCTTCACCCACAAGAGTGCTTTTAACGGCCAAAAAGAACGCTTGCTCGAAAGCAACGAACGCTTAGAGTTTTTAGGCGATGCGGTTGTGGACCTTATCATGAGCGATATTCTTATGAAAGAATATCCAGACAACACGGAAGGCGATCTCACCAAGAAGAGAGCATCTCTTGTGAATGAGTTTTCACTTTTTGAAATTGCCATCAATCTTGAATTAGAAAAATACGTACAACTCGGAAGATCAGAAGTTGAAGTTGGGATGAATCAGAACCAAAGGATTCTCGCTTCATGCTTTGAAGCCCTTATGGGTGCTCTTTATCTCGATGGTGGATTTGAAGTGGTAAGAAAAGTTGTCGAGGCTCTCTTTAGACAAAAAATAGAAAAATTAAAACAAGGCGTTAATGATTTTGAAGACTTTAAGACTCAGCTTCAAGAAAAGCTTCAGAAAAAATTTCGCCAAACACCACTCTACAGCGTGACGGGAAGTACGGGGCCTGAACATCAAAAGATTTTTGAAGTGGAAGTATTATTAGATGGAAAAGTATTAGCAAAAGCAAATGGTCGTAATAAAAAAATCGCTGAACAAAACGCAGCTCGAATAGCGTTGGAGGATATGACATGAACTATAACCCAGAAAATTACAAAGCAGGCTTCGTTGCCCTTTTAGGCATACCGAATGCAGGAAAGAGCACTCTCACAAATTGTCTCGTGGGTGAGAAGGTATCTATCGTAACCAATAAACCCCAAACCACTCGTCGCAGAATCAGCGGAATTGTTTCTCAAAGAAATTTTCAGGCGATCTTAGTCGATGCTCCAGGTGCCGTAGAAAATACATCGGGCCTCAATCAATTCTTAAGAGATGAATTGGATGATGTGATCCGAGGTGCCGATACAGTTCTTGCACTTTTGAACTTGGATGCTCCAAGTCCTGAGCCCCTAGATAGAATCATCGAGATGGCCCAAAATTGCGGAAAGCCTTGGGCTGCCGTAATCAGCAAAACAGATCTTGGTCATGGAAACAGAAGCCACACCTTAAAGGCAAAACTAGAGAACTCGAGCATTCCTTATATCGAGATCTCTGCGCACAGTGAGCCGCAAGAAACGAGAGACAAAGTGTTTGCGATAATTAAAAATCTTCTACCGCCGTCGCCTGCGCCACTCTATAGTGATGAAGCTCCTACAACGGAGAACGTCAGAGACATCGTAGCTGAAACTATCAGAGAAAAGTGTTTTGAAGTATTATTCCAAGAAATTCCTTATCAATTAGCCGTGCAAATCAGAGCTTTTGAAGAGGGCACGACTCTCACCAAGATTTATGCTGACATCATCATAGAAAAAGAAAACCAAAGAAAGATCGTAGTGGGAATGGGAGCGGCAAACATCAAAATGATCGGAACCAGAGCTCGCGTGATCATTGAAAAATTAATTGGTCATAAAGTTTATCTCGAGCTTCATGTGAAAGTGAAAAAGAAGTGGTTCAAAGACCCGATCGTATTAAAGGAGCTTGGTTATGTTATCAAGGCTTAATAAAGTTGCGATCGTTGGCAGACCCAATGTTGGTAAATCTACGCTTTTTAATATTGCGACAAACGCGAGACGTGCGATCGTAAAAAATCAACCGGGCGTGACTCGGGACATTCAGTACGGAAAAGCAGAATGGCGCGGTCATGAATTTGAAGTGATGGATACAGGTGGCGTAACGGAAAGTAATGACCTAATGCCTAAATTGATCAAAGAAAAAGTTATCGATGCGCTCAAGATCAGTGATATGACTCTGGTGATCGTGGATGCGCAAGCAGGACTTATTCCTGAAGACAAAGTTCTTTTGGATATGGTGCAAAGAAGCGGAAAGCCTTTTAGAATCGTCGTCAATAAACTCGACACCGAAGAAAACATCGGTGTGGATATGGCGGACTTTTATCAGTTGGGCGGGGAGTTGATTCCATGTTCTTTTGAAAAAAGACAAGGAATCGCAGACATTCTGGATTGGATCGTGGACTCTATGCCTGTAAAGGACGATACAAAGATTGAATCGGAACTTACGTTTGCCATTCTTGGAAAACCGAATGTGGGAAAAAGTTCCCTGACGAATAAACTTTTAGATGAAAATCGCATGATCGTATCTCCCGTTGCGGGAACTACGGTGGATGCCATTGATATTCCTTTTGAGAGAAACGGCAGAACCTACACCATCATTGATACCGCAGGTCTCAGAAAAAAATCTAAAATTGAAGACGGCGTAGAGATCATCGCGACCATTAAATCCAGAGGAGTTATTCCTAGAGCCGACATCGTACTTCTGATGGTGGATATTCTTGAAGGTCCTACAGAGCAAGATGCAAAAATCTTAAGGCAAGTGCAGGAGGAACATAAGACTGTTCTTCTGGTAGGGAATAAATCAGACGAAGCTAAAATCAAAGTTCCTGCCTTTAGAGAAAAATTCAAAGCTAAGGTTGAAGAAGTATTTCACTTTTATCCCGATATTCCAGTGGTATTCATCAGTGCTTTAACAAGCGCTGGCGTAGAAGAATTATTTAAGAAAATTGATGAGCTTTGGGAGAAGGTAAATACCAAGATCACGACGGGAGAGTTGAACAGATTCTTCACTCAAGTGATTAAGAAAGCTCCGGCTCCAGTTTACAGAACTGGAAACGTAAAGTTTTATTACTTAACGCAAACTCAGCAAACTCCACCGTGCTTTATCGCTTTCGTGAATCATCCGGAAGGTGTGGACAATTCATACCGTAGATTCTTGGCGAAGCAGATTAAGGAAGAGTGGGGTCTCTGGGGAGTTCCAATTAGAATCTTTGCTATGAAAGGCAGACACGCAGAATGAGAAGAGGAGCCTGGAGTACAAGATATGCATTTTATCTCGCTACTGTAGGTTCGGCTTTTAGTTTAGGTAACCTTTGGCGTTTTCCCTACGTTGTAAATTCAAATGGTGGGGGAGCCTTTGTGCTTCTCTACATTCTCTGTGCTTTGGCTCTTGGGCTTCCAATTGTTGTTGCTGAATTGATGTTGGGAAAAGCCTACAAGCAAAGTGTGATCGTCGCGACTGAGCAGATGTCAGATAATAGCCCGATTCCTTGGATCCGTAGAAGTCGTATTTGGTCTTTTGTTGGTACGCTTGCGAATTTTTCAAGTATTGTACTTTTATCTTTTTATTCTGTTATTTGTGGATGGGTACTTTTCTTTTTGATGAAATACATCGCAAAGATTTCTACAGACACAGAGATCTCTCATACTTTATTTACCACTCTTATGGACAATGGATGGTTGCAAGTGGCGCTCATGAGTGTGCATTTGCTAATCACGACGCTGGTGGTTTCCAAAGGACTAAAAGAAGGTGTTGAAAAACTCACCGCCTGGATTATGCCTCTGTTTGTCTGTCTTATGATTTTTTTGGTTTTTAAATCACTGTCTCTTCCTGGGGCATCGGATGCCATGAGATTTTTATTTTATCCTGATTTTTCTAGTTTTTCTAAAGACACACTTTTAAAAGTGTTAGGCCACGTTTTCTTTACGTTGAGCGTAGGGATGGGGGCAATGGTGGTTTTTGGTAGTTACTTAAAGGATGATTCTTATATTCCAAGATCAGGATTCAAGGTTGCGATTCTAGATATTATGGTTTGTCTCTTTGCAGGTTTTTTGATTTTTCCAATTATTTTTACGATGGATAAAATCGAAGATGTGGGGCCAGCACTTTTATTTAACTCGCTTCCTGTATTGTTCGAAAAAATTGGTTTAGGAAAAGTCTTTGGCCTTTTCTTTTTCTTGTGCCTTTATCTTGCGGTTCTTGGGGCGTCGATCATGCTTTTGGAAACGAGTGTGGCAAACCTCATTGACAAGAGAAAGTTCAAGCGTCAAAAGGCTTCATGGATTATGATTGGTGTCGCTTTTGTACTGGGACTTCCATGTGCATTATCGAGCACGGTTTTAGCGGGCGTAAAGGTTTTCAATAAAGACATCTTGAGATTCTATGACAGTTTACTCATCGACACGATGTTGCCTTTAGTGGTACTCGGTATGGCGTTGGCTGTGGGCTTTGGAATGTCAAAGAAAACCAAAGAAGAACATTTCATCAGCGAAAACGAAATGGACTCTGAAAAATTCTTCAGAAACTGGCACTTCCTAATAAGATGGTTCGTCCCAGGAGTAATCATCCTAGCGATCATCCTCTCTCTTATCCCCTAAGGCGCCTTTTAGAAATTAAAGCCTAGGATGGCTTGGATGCGGATGATGTCGCCGTTCATGCGGACGTTGGTTGGCCCGGAATCAGTTTGTAGATAATCGCCTTCATCGGGGAAATTCACATACTGATAGATGGCTTCGATGCCTAAGTGATATTTATTTTTAACCATAGGAAATTCTGTGCCTACTCCGATTTGGAAGGCCATGGAGCTATCTTTTTTGGTGCCATCGTCAACGTTATTTCTCGATTCTCTGGAGAGTTGAGTGATACCACCCAAAATATAAGGGTTAAATTCTGAAATGCCCTTCGTCGTATTTTGCACGTTGAGATAATATTTTAAATCCATAGAAAATCCAGAAACGGTGAGCGAGCCCACGTATCTGTCACCATTTACGGCGAAGTTGAATTTATGATCGCCCGTGATGTAACTCACTTGAGCGGCAAGTCTTAAATCAAAAAAGTAAGAAAGCGAAAGTCCAAACTCTGGTGCCGCTTGATAGATCTGTCCGATCGTGTCGGTGAACACTCTGTAACCTGCGATAAGACCAATAGTAAAAAATCTTCCGTTTTTAAAGAAGTAAATATCTGCTTCTTCATCCGTAGCTTCATCGAACTCGGAGTAGTCGGCGAAGGGATCGTAAGCGTCGTAATTATCTTGGGCGATGAGGATTCCAGACTGAGCCCACGACGATTCAGCATGGAATGCAGATGCAATAGAAAGAACTAGAAGTGCAACAAAAGCTATAGATTTCACAAAGATCCCCTATACATATAGTATAGCAATGTGGGTGCCGAAAAAGAACTATTCTGTTGATTTTGAGTGTATAGGCAGTGGTCTTTTGTCTAGGAACTTCCATACACTTGGTTGGACTCTTTGAAAGTTGTCTCTCTTTGAGACAACTTTATTTAGAAGTAAAAGATCATGCCGGCGTTGAGTGGGGAGTGGCCGATGGTTCTGAATTCAGAATCACTGCGAATAGAGACTACGCCTACGCCTGCTTCAAATGAAAAGGCTAAAGATTCTAATCCTGGAAGGAAAAACTCAGCACCTACAAAAGTCATCAATTCAAATCCGGAATCATTTTTTCCGTCACCACCTTTAGCCACACTGATTTTTTGAGAAATTAATCCTGCGCCACCGCCCATGTAGAAGTTTAAATTTTCTTCTGGGAAAATCACTTTGTAAGCCTTCGCCATAATTCCGAAAGCAGATTCGGCATCGCCAGTTTTGATCCCAAGATCTACTGAAAATCCAAGATCAGGATCGACCCAATATTTTGCTTGAATACTTGGAACATCCACGGACATTTGATTTGCGTAACCAATACCTAAGCGGTGATTAAGATCTTTTGCAAAAGCAGATGTTGATAATAAAACTAAAGCAGCGATTAGGATAATTTGTTTCATTGAAACTCCTTTAGAAAATAATAAGGCAAAATAATTAGGTACGGCAGGCCTTAAATAAAATCGCTAACCAGCCGGAATATCAACAGAAATTTTTTATTTTAAAGCTCCTGTTGCTATGTATTAATAACTGGCTAATAACTGCAAAGACAAACCCCTGCTTTCCTTTTAAGCAAAAATAATCTATGAATATTTCAGTCTAAAAAGAGGTAAATCATGAATTTCTCAAAATCCAATTTTTTAAAGCCCATCAGTGTCTTGGTAGTTTTTCTTTTTGTTTCTCCAAGCTTTGGAAAAACGCTAGATAAGCTTTTACCTTTCCTAGGGAATCCCAATATTGATGTTTTGTCCTACCACTTTGATATCGATATTCCCTCCATTGAGGTTGAAGAGTTCAACGTAGTGATGGATATGGAAGTTTTGGCTTTAAAAGATGCCTCAGAAATTGAACTTCACACCAACGCCAAACTCATCCAGGTGAATGAAGCTTACGTGAATGGCAAAAAAGTTCCCACGTCAATTCTTCAAGGCATTCCAGGAAAAGAAGCTTATGGATTAAAAGGCGATGTTTTATCTATTGATAATATTTCAGTGAATGCTGATGAGGTGAGCAAAGTTAAAATCTTATACACCGTAAAGCTGAGTTCAGGAGATACAGGTTTTTATTCGATGAAGGACGGAAACCTTTCGTATTTGCTCACGCGCAACTGGCCTTACTATGGGAGATTCTGGTTTCCAGGAAACGATTCGCCATTGGACGCTGCAAAAGTTTCTTACAAAATCACAGTTCCAAAAAGTTATATGGGTCTTGCGAATGGTATGTTGATTGATGAAAAGCTCGTAAAGAAGAATAGAAGAGATGTTTCGGTGTTCACGTGGAAGCAAGAAATGCCTACCACCACATATAACTTTGTTTTTGCCGTAGGGAAATTTGCTTCTTACACAGAAGATATCTGCTTCAATGAAGAAGGAATTGATAACGAGCGCGTAGACTGCGAAAAAGCCGATAGAAAAATTCCATTAGAAATTTACTACAATCCAAATAATCAAGTACATCTTGAGATGGTGGAATCTCTCAAAAAGGATGCTCTGTCTGCAATTTATTTTTCGAAGTTATTTGGAAAATATGAATTTGAAAAATTAGGATTTTTGCTTTCGGACTATCCATTCAACATGGAATCCACTTCACTGATTGTACTTCATGACAAACAAGCTTCCGTGCACGAAATCGTTCATCATTGGTGGGGGAATAACGTTCATATTCCACACTGGGGAGATTTCTGGATCAGTGAAGGTTTCACAACGTACGTGACAGGTCTTTATACCGAATACCTCACAGGTAAAAATAATTCTTGCTTGGATTATGAATCTACAAAAAAATTAAATAACCCCGAATCTACTGACCCGAATGATATCTTTGATTTAGTTCCTTATTGCAAGGGAGCGGCTTCTATTCATGATTTAAGAGAAAGGCTTGCGAAGCTTTCAAGTCATGACCGTGACGCTACGAAAGCCTTTTTAAACATGCTCTCAGAGCTTTATAAGACCTACAAAGGATCGGCGCTCTCTACGGAAGCCTTCATTGCATTTGTGAATGAAAATGCAATGGAGATCTACGAGGCCCAAGGTATAAAGCTCGATGAGAATGAGTTTGGACGTGTTCTAAAAGCGTGGTCAAAGAGATGGTACGATCTTTAGTTGACGTACTCGAGGATTTCCACGCTGATATTGTAGTTTGAAAATCCTGCCATAACTTCTGGTCTGATGGTCAATACTCTGTTTGCGTAAGTGTAATCACCTGGATTGAGTTTGGTGTTGTTCACTTTAACACTCAAGATATCAACGATGTTCACCGCGGCCAGTGGGAAGCTAGTATTTGCAAGGATCGTAATTCCTGCTAACATTTCATCAAAATAATCAGACCAATCGTTTTCGCAAATATCAAATACTTTACCACCAGTTAAGCCTGACAATCTAATGTACTCGTTACCTTGACCGTAAACTTGACAGCCGGCGGCTCCGGCATCAGCTACAGATCTTGGTGAAACGATAGAGTAAACAATTGGTTTTGCATTTGGAAAACGTGAATCATAAGCATCTAAGAACTGATCTGACAATACACGGTAGGGATTCCCTGCGTTTTTGGCGTCATCATCTGAAACGATAACAAATACTTTATGAGATTGCTCTCTTAAGAATCCAGAGAAAGCAGAAATTGCAGGTTGATAAACTTTTTCCCAACGTTTTGTAGCGCTACCGCTTGGGATAACTCTGCCGTCAACGTCAGTTTTGTTTTCTAAGAATGTATTGCACCAAGATCCTATTGCCGATCCACCAGAAGGACATACGGAGAGACCAGCAAAGATCAAAGCATCGTTACTGGAGACAAAGGTATTCACTTGAGTTCCGGCACCGGCTGGTAAGCCAGAAGGCAATGTGAAGTACTGGGGATTTGAATCCCCTGGATTTGTAGTGGCGTCTTTAGCACTCAGGAGAGCCATTTTTAAATCCGTGTAGCCTGCAAGTTGAGTTGCGAAAGCTGCCATATTGTTTCTTGTTTTAGCAACTTCTTCGGCCATCGAACCTGAGTTATCTACGATCCAGACGAAGTCGATTTTTTTGTTGGATGTTCCGGCGTTAAAGTTTTCAGTTGAAACTTTGCACTTGCTCGAATCTTGAGAGCATTCGTGCGACCATTGGTTTTGAGCGTCAGTGTTTTGGAAGTTTACTCCAGAGCACTGTTGATACATAACCATAAGAGCAACCATAGGTATAAACAATAGAATGAGTTTAATATGTGATCGCATAACTTCCCCCGAAGTGATTCCCACCATACAATAAGAGTGCAAAGTCACTGCCAGCAAAGCAAGGTTTTATGCTATTTGAGAGTCTAGAAAATAGACAGTGTCTGCCCAATGTATACAATATCTTTGAATCTCAAATTGATACTACTTTGCAGTATCGATGAAGTTGGGTTGAGAAGGTATAAGGTAGAGAGAAGCAAATATGAGCGAACACTCTCCTCTGCGTGAAATGGATTGTATAAGCTTGTTTTCGTAATCTGCTGGCTGTGAGAGGTGGATTGGAAGTGGGTCCATCCTGAGAATGCTTACTTATGGCCATCGTGGCCATAAGTCTGAATAATTCCCTGTAATTCATTATAAATCATTGCATTTTTCGATAATGATCTTGCAAATTTTTGTGAAATTTATTATATTGCCCCATATGAAATCGAAACAAACTGATTTTCTTAAAAATCTTAACCAAACTAAGGTAAAATCTTATGGTGGTGTCACCAAGGGAAAGCGTAAAGTTGCTCGTCCCATTTCCACTAAAAAATGGATGCACTTAACTCTTAAGTCCCATAAAGCCAAAGGCGCTTTGAGCTTTCTTCATGCTAATAATCTTTTTAAAGTAAAATTCATCATTAAAAAACAAGCTTTAAAACATGGAGTGGAAGTTTCGGATTATGTGAATATGGGGAATCATTTGCATTTAAAGGTAAAGCCACATTCAAGACAGGGTTTCCAGAGTTTTTTAAGATCTACCACCGCCATGATCGCAAGATCTGTAACGGGAGCGAATAGGAATCAAGGCTTTGGAAAATTCTGGGATAGCTTAGCTTTCACTAGAGTGATTCAATCGAGTTATGAGTTGTTCCAATTGAAAGGTTACTTTAAAGCAAACAGAATTCAATCCAAGAAAGGATACGAGGCTCGAACAAAATATCTAGATGC